>NZ_RZSG01000367.1:0-5838 GCF_003997725.1 Mesorhizobium sp. M4A.F.Ca.ET.050.02.1.1 | reverse complement strand
CGCATATAATGAGCGGTTCGGCGCTTTACGAGACCTTTGCTCGCGCACCCCTGGCCTTCGACCACGGGGAGGGGACCTGGCTGGTCACCGACAAGGGCGAGCGATATCTCGATTTCGCCGGCGGCATCGCCGTCAATTCACTTGGCCACAGCCATCCGCATCTGGTTGCAGCGCTCACCGAGCAGGCGGCGAAGCTCTGGCATGTCTCCAACCTCTACGAGATTCCGGAGCAGCGCCGGCTCGGCGAACGGCTCGTCGAGGCGACCTTTGCCGACAAGGTGTTCTTCACCAATTCGGGCGCCGAGGCGCTGGAATGTGCCATCAAGACGGCGCGGCGCTACCATTTCGTCAAGGGACATCCCGAGCGTTTCCGCATCGTCACCTTCGAAGGCGCCTTCCACGGCCGCACGCTGGCGACGATCGCCGCCGGCGGCCAGTATAAATATCTGGAAGGCTTCGGCCCAAAGGTCGAAGGCTTCGACCAGGTCGGTTTCGACGACATCGACGCGGCTGAGAAGGCGATCACGCCGGAGACGGCCGCCATCTTGATCGAGCCGGTCCAGGGCGAGGGCGGCATCCGCCCGGTGCCGACGCAGTCGCTGAAGCGGTTGCGGCAGCTTTGCGACCAGCATGGCCTGCTTCTGATCTTCGACGAGGTCCAGTGCGGCATTGGCCGCACCGGCAAGCTGTTTGCGCATGAATGGTCCGCCGTCACCCCGGATCTGATGGCGATTGCCAAGGGCATCGGCGCCGGCTTCCCGCTGGGTGCGTGCCTCGCCACCGACGAGGCTGCGGTCGGCATGACCGCCGGCGTGCACGGCACCACCTTCGGCGGCAATCCGCTGGCGATGGCGGTTGGCAACGCCGTGCTCGACGTGGTGCTGGAGGAAGGTTTCCTCGAGGATGTCCAGCGCAAGGCACTGCTCCTGAAGCAGGGACTGGCCGGCGTGGCCGACGAGTTTCCCGAGGTCCTTGAAGGTATCAGGGGAACCGGCCTGATGCTCGGCCTCAAATGCGTGATGCCCAACACCAAGGTCAACATGGCGCTGCGCGACCAGCATCTGCTCGCGGTCCCGGCCGGCGACAACGTCATTCGCCTGCTGCCGCCGCTCACCGTCACCGACGCCGAGATCGGCGAGGCGCTCGACCGCATCCGCGCCGGCGCCCGGGGCCTGGCGGACGCCATCGCCGCGGCCGCCGCGAAGTAATTCCGGAACCATTGCCGATGTCCGTTCGCCATTTCACCGACCTCTCCGCCGTTTCCGAAGGCGATCTGCGCTTCATGCTTGACGACGCGGTGGTGCGAAAGGCCAGGCTCAAGGCCGGCGAGCGCACCAAGCCGCTCGAGGGCAAGGTGCTGGCGATGATCTTCGACAAGCCCTCGACCCGCACGCGCGTGTCCTTCGACGTCGGCATGCGCCAGCTTGGCGGCGAGACCATCATGCTGACCGGCACCGAGATGCAGCTCGGCCGTTCCGAGACCATCGCCGACACGGCCAAGGTGCTGTCGCGCTATGTCGACGCTATCATGATCCGCACCACCTCGCATGAGCGGCTGCTGGAGCTGACCGAGAACGCCACCGTTCCGGTTATCAACGGGCTGACCGACGACACCCATCCCTGCCAGCTGATGGCCGACATCATGACCTTCGAGGAGCATCGCGGTCCGGTGGCCGGCAAGACCTTCGCCTGGACCGGCGACGGCAACAATGTGCTGCATTCGCTGCTCGAGGCCTCGGCGCGGTTTCGTTTCAACCTCAACGTCGCTGTGCCGGAAGGCAGCGAGCCGGATGAGAAGCACATCGACTGGTCGAAGGCCAATGGCGGCAAGCTGAATTTCACCCGCTCGGCCGAGGAAGCTGTCCACCAGGCAGACTGCATCGTCACCGACTGCTGGGTGTCGATGGGCCAGGAGCATCGCGCGCGCGGCCACAACGTTTTCCTGCCTTACCAGGTCAATGCGGCGCTGATGGCGAAGGCGAAGCCGGACGCGCTGTTCATGCACTGCCTGCCGGCGCATCGCGGCGAGGAGGTGACCGACGAGGTCATCGACGGACCGCATTCGGTGGTGTTCGACGAGGCCGAGAACCGGCTGCACGCCCAGAAGGCGGTTTTGGCCTGGTGTCTGGGAGCTTGATCTCCGGAGGTGTGATGCCTATCTGCGGCGCATCACGCAAATCGAGCGCGTTTGGACGCATGCCCCCAGATGGGCGGTATGGCCGCGCCCCGGAGCTTTGTCATGTTGGAAACCCGTCAAGTGACTAAACATCACCCGCAACTCGGCGAATTCGGCTATGCCGGCGACGACCATGTCGTGCCGTTCGAGGTCGCCCCGCTCGACGTGCGTGGCCGCACCGTGCAGCTCGGGCCGATGCTCGACGCCATTCTTGCCCGCCACGATTATCCGGAACCGGTCGCCCGCCTGCTGGCGGAAGCCTGCGTGCTGACGGTGCTGCTCGGCACTTCGCTCAAGTTCGAAGGCAAGTTCATCCTGCAGACCCGAACCGACGGGCCGGTCGATATGCTGGTGGCGGATTTCTCCACCCCGCATGCGCTGCGCGGCTATGCGCGCTTCGATGCCGATCGGCTGCAGGTGCTGACCGCCGCCGGCGAGGTCTCGCAGCAGACGCTGCTCGGCAACGGCGTGCTGGCGCTGACCATCGACCAAGGCGTCCACACGCAGCGCTATCAGGGCATCGTCCAGCTCGACGGCTCCTCGCTGGAAGAGGCCGCGCGCACCTATTTCCGCCAGTCGGAGCAGATCCCCACCGACATCAGGCTGTCGGTGGCCAAGCTGGTGACGCCCGGTCCCCGAGGCGCCCGTGAGCAGTGGCGCGCCGGCGGTCTTCTGGCGCAATTCCTGCCGAAGGCGCCGGAACGCATGCGCGTGCCGGACATTTCCGGCGGCGATGGCGATCCGCGCGAGGCGGTGCATGATCCGGCCGACAACTCCTGGCAGGAGTTGCTGGCGCTGCTCGGCACCATCGAGCCGACCGAGCTGATCGATCCGACGGTCGGCGCCGAGCGGCTGCTCTACCGGCTGTTTCACGAGCACGGCGTACGCGTGTTCGGCGGCGTGCCGGTTGCCGACCAGTGCTCGTGCTCGCGCGAGAAGATCCGCGGCATCCTCGCGGGCTTCTCCGCCGAGGAGATCAAGGACAGCACCGAGGATGGCGGCATCCACGTCGCCTGCGAGTTCTGCTCGACGCAGTACGACTTCGATCCGACGGAGTTCGCCGCGCAGTAGGCTCGCCTTCTGACAAGCCGCACCGCAATCTATCCTCTCTCCCACCGGGGGAGAGGATACATAGCCTGCATTGTCGGGCGTCCTTTTTGACTGCGCTTGGCCGCCGCACCGATTTCAGCTTCTAATAAATTCTTCGAGGTGCCTGCGGACCTCTGACGCTCGTTCGACTGGAGCCATATGGGTTTCTCCCGCGAGCAGTGTGAGCTTCGCTCCGCTGATTGCACTCGCGGTGGCTTCCATCATCCCGCCGAAAAACTGGTCCCTTTCACCGCCGAGGATCAAGGTCCTCGCCGAGATATCGCGGAGGCCTTCGTAGGCCACATCGTTGTCGAGCATTGCCTCGAGATAGCGCACAATCGTCCTTGGCGCTCCCATCCGGGCAATCAGGCTGCGTCCTTCGAACCTCAGTCGAAAACGCAAAAGAAGGTTCAGCCACGGCCGCCGAAACGCCGTTGTGAATTCCTCCAAAAGCGCGTGAAATTGTTCGGCTTTTGCGAATTGGATCTGTCTCTTGAGCCGCTCTTTTCCATCGGCCGAAAAGCCATGCGCACTCGCCAGCAGGACCAGCCTGCCTACCAGGTCTGGATAGCGTGCGGTCACCTGCGTTGCGACAACGCCGCCATAGGAAATACCCATCAACTTCGCTGGCTTCTTGAAGTCAGCGTCGATGATCTCCGCGATGTCTCTGGCCATGCCCTCGAGCGATAGATCGGCTTTGGGAGCGGGATCGTAGCCAATCAGCACAAAGCTCGTGCCGGGTGGAAGGATATGGATGAGCCGTCTGGCGTCCTTTTCCAGTCTGGATGGACAGGGTTTCATCATGAACCCCTGACCGCCGTTGATGATGAGAAGCCTTTCCGGTCCTTGTCCAACGCTGGCGAACGGCAGCCGGCCCAGAAACAGCCCTGTTTCAATTTTGTGCATCAAGTCGCTGCCTGGCGCATGGCAGCCTCCCTTGATCAATGGGAAGCAAAGTTGCTTTGACGCTCGCACGCCGGTGTGCCGGCGCCAAGGGAGTAGGCGGCCACTAGTTCACCGTCCGTCGCGTGCCTGGCAGGTCGAGCGAGAAAGCCGGTATGGCGACGTCGAACGTCTCGCCCTGCTTGTTGCGCATCGTGTAGTGGCCGACCATGATGCCCGACGGCGTCGAAAGCGGGCAGCCGGAGGTGTACTGGTAACTGTCGCCGGGATTGAGCTCGGGCTGGTCGCCAACGACGCCGGCGCCGCGCACCTCCTCGACACGGCCGCTGCCGTCGGTGATATGCCAATAGCGCGACAGCAACTGCACGAACTCGTCCGACTGGTTGTCGATGGTCACGTGATAGCCCCAGACATAGCGATTCTCCGACGGATCGGAGCGATCCTCCAGATAGAACGGCCTGACCTGCACTTCGATCTTGCGCGTGACGGCGCGATACATGAGCTGCTCCAAACAGTTCGGGAACTTTCGGCTCGCTCCGCTATCAGGTCAACGATGCGTGATGCCCATCCCTTCCGTCCTTATGCGCACGTGCCGGCAAACAATGTCATTTAAGTGACACACGACAATGATGGTGTGCGCAGACCGTGCCGGGCGACTCATCGCTCTGTCGACCTGTTCAAGACGGCCATTCCCAGCCGGCTTTTCCGGAGTGACCAGACCTCGATGGAACTGATCGCCATAGCCGCCGCTCTGCTTTCGATAGCCTTGCTCCTCGCCAATCTCACCAGCATCCTGCTCGCGGCTTTGAGGCTGAAACCGCCGCGCGGCGCGGCGCCGCCCGCCGGCAGGACGGCGCCGGTCTCGATCGTCATTCCCGCGCGCGGCGTCGAGCCGTTCACCGAGGAGACGCTCCAGCGCGCTTTCACGCTCGACTGGCCGCGTTACGAACTGATCTTCTGCGTCGCCCATGCCGACGATCCGGTGGCCAAGCTGATAAACCGGGCGATTGCCCGGTTTCCCAAGGTGCCCGCCCGGCTGCTGGTCGGCGACGACCGCGTCAGCGCCAATCCGAAGCTCAACAATTGCGTCAAGGGCTGGGAGGCGGCGCGCCATCACTGGGTGATCCTCGCCGATTCCAACGTGCTGATGCGGCACGACTATATTCAGCATCTGATGGCAGCCTGGCGGTCGGACAGTGGCCTCGTCTGCTCGACGCCGATCGGCTCGCGGCCGGACGGCTTCTGGGCGGAGGTCGAATGCGCCTTCCTCAACACGCTGCAGGCGCGCTGGCAATATGCCGGCGAGGCGCTTGGCCTCGGCTTTGCCCAGGGCAAGAGCATGCTGTGGAACAAGCCCATGCTCGACGCCAATGGCGGCATCCGCGCGCTTGCCGCCGAGATCGCCGAGGACGCCGCGGCGACCAAGCTGGTCAACGGGCTCGGCCTTCGCGTCCATCTCGTTGCCTCGCCCTTCGAACAGCCGCTGGGCGAGCGCCGGCTCGGCGAGATCTGGTCGCGCCAGGCGCGCTGGGCGCGGCTGCGCCGCGTCACCTTCCCGCTGTTCTTCGCGCCGGAGATCATGACCGGCGCGGCGCTGCCGCTGCTGCTGGCGCTGTTTGCGGCGGCCCACGCGGGCATCAGCCTGCCGGCCACGGCGCTTTGCGTGCTGG
>NZ_RZSG01000366.1:0-5842 GCF_003997725.1 Mesorhizobium sp. M4A.F.Ca.ET.050.02.1.1 | reverse complement strand
TCACCATCGACACCCTCAAGCGCCTGCACAATATCGGACATGGGCCGACAGAGCGCATCATAAAGCCGCTGTCCCGCCTCGGTCAGGCGCACGGCCCTGGTGGTGCGCGTGACGAGCATCGCACCGAGATCGTCTTCAAACCGTCGTATTCCCTGGCTGACGGCAGAGCGGGTGACCCCTAGACGATCAGCGGCGGCGCGAAAATTGTCCTCCTCGGCCACGGCAAGAAAGAGGGGGAGAAGATTATAGTCCAGTCGCATTGTCAAACATTACTAACCAGCCAGTCGAGCATTCGACAGATACACGCAACATCAATTCTCGTCCAACCTTTTGGTGCCATTCGACAACCAGAAGGAAGATCGACATGAAAGCACTACTTCTAGCAGCCTGTTTGCTGGCCCTGGCCGAGCCAGTCGCGGCCCAACCCTGTCCGCTGGACGGAGGCAACGCCCCGCTTGCCCTTCACAAATCGTGGATCATGGAGGGGTGGGAACGCAATGAAGGCGACCCGACCTTCGTCTTCGCCGAGAAGATGAGCCGCTACTATGATGTGAAGGCACCCCGGGGCGTCTTCTACGACAATTTCGCACCCGGCCCGACACAGCTTTTCGACAACGCCGCTGTCTACGGAGCGAACTGGGAGAACCTCCAGAATGGCGCACGCTCCGTTCGCCACGCGCTCACCGGCGGTGATGATCAGATTGCGGGAGGCGATGTCGCCTCCACGACAATCGGTTTTGTCGGGCAGATCAGCCGCCTCGACGGAGAGGTCGTCGCATTCGACGGGCGCTCGCAGCTCGGTTGGGTCTGCATCGACGGCGCGTGGAAGATCCGTCAGGAGCTGAATTACGCGCGGGTGGTCAAACCGCAGGATATTGCACACTTCTATCGGCAGCAGGCGGAAGGCAAATGAGCATGTCCGATGCCACCCATCCCTACGTCGGCATGTGGGTTACGGCAGATGGCCATATCCGGCATCAACTCCTGCCAACCGGCCGCTATCTCGAGGCGCGCGGCAATCGCGAGCGCGCCTACGAGGGACGTTACGAGATAAATGCGAGCCACATCTACTATTGGGACGACACGGGGTTCACCGCCGACGGCGAGTTCGTTGACGGCATCCTGCACCATGCCGGCATGATCCTCTATCGGCAATAGACGGTGGAGGGGGACCAGGCGTGAATTTCGCGCCCGGCCTTTCCGATACGGCTCACGCAGCCGGCGGGCAGCGTGGCCATCGATCTGGCGGAAATGGATGTATGCGAAACAGGCCTGCGATAGGATCGCGGGCCTGATTCATTTTCGGTGCCCCACCATGGACGAGAAGACACCTGCCCGCCGGCGCACCGGCGACCTCACCAGCGGCCCGATCCCGCGCACGCTGCTGCTGTTCGCCTTGCCGGTGCTCGGCTCCAACGTGCTGCAGTCGCTCAACGGCTCGATCAATGCCGTATGGGTCGGCCGCTTCCTCGGCGAGGCGGCGCTGACCGCGACTTCCAACGCCAATCTGGTGCTGTTCCTGATCCTCGGCACGGTGTTCGGCATCGGCATGGCCGCCACCATCCTGGTCGCGCAGTCGGTCGGCGCCCGCGACCTGCCGGAGGCGCGGCGCATCGTCGGCACCAGCGCCACCTTCTTCTTCCTCGTCTCGGTGGTGTTCGCCGTCTACGGCTGGATCTGGGTCGACGCCATCCTCAACACGCTGGGCACGCCGGCCGACGCGCTGCCGCTGGCACGCTCCTACCTGCGCATCATCTTCGTCGCCGTGCCGATGATGAACCTGTTGTCCTTCGTCATGACGGTGCTGCGCGGTGCCGGCGATTCGCGCACGCCGTTCGTCTTCATGGCGCTGGCGGTCGTCCTCGACATCGTGCTCAACCCGCTGCTGATCCGCGGCCTCGGGCCGTTCCCGGAGCTCGGCATCGCCGGATCCGCCACCGCCACGCTGATCGGCCAGACGGTGAGCGTGATCGCCATCCTGATCGTGCTCTATGCCCGCAAGCATCCGCTGAGGCTCGCCGGCGCCAACCTCGCCCTGCTGCGGCCCGATCCGGCGCTGCTCAGGATCGTCGTCTTCAAGGGCGTGCCGATGGGCCTGCAGATGATCGTGATTTCCGCCGCGGCGCTGACGGTCATGGGCATCGTCAATTCCTACGGTTCTCAGGTCGCCGCCGCCTACGGCATCGCCGCGCAGCTCTGGACCTATATCCAGATGCCGGCGCTCGCCATCGGCGCCGCCGTCTCCTCGATGGCGGCGCAGAATGTCGGCGCCGGGCGCTGGGATCGCATCGGCAAGGTCGCGGCTTCGGGCGTCGGCTTCAACCTGGTGCTGACCGGCGCGCTGGTCTTCCTGCTGTTTTTCTTCGACCGTTCGATCCTCAGCCTGTTCCTCAGCACCGACAGCGCGGCCATAGACATCGCCGCCCACATCAACAATGTCGCGTCCTGGTCGTTCATCCTGTTCGGCGTCACCATCGTGCTGTTCGCCACAGTGCGCGCAACCGGCGCGGTGATGCCGCCGCTGATCATCCTGGTGATCTCGGTGCTGATCGTGCGCACCGGCTTTGCCTATTTCTTCCGGAGCGTGATCGGCGAGGAGGCGCTCTGGTGGAGCTTTCCGGCCGGCTCGATCACTTCACTGGCGCTGGCCGCCGCCTACTACCGTTTCGGCGGCTGGCGCACCCTGCACATGATCGAGGGCAGGCCGGCCGCCGGCGAACCGCCGGACACTGGTCTCGGCGTGCCGCGCCAGCGCGCGAACATGGCGCCCGAGACGCCGGACGGCTGAACCCTAGCGCGCGTATTTCGCGCCGAACCCCAGCGCCACCAGCGCAAAGACCGTGATCATCCCGGCAAAGGCCAGGCTTGCTGCCGTCGCGCTCGTCCAGTTCGACAGGATGCCGATGCCGATGACCGGCAGCGCGTTGCCGCAGAAGCAGCAGATGAAGAAGGCCGACACAACTTCGGCGCGCCGGTCGTCCGGCGCGATCTGGTTCACCACCTGCAGGCCGCCGCGATAGCCGAGCGCCGCCGCCACGCCGCACAAGCCGGTTGCGGCGATCATGATTGCCATGGACGCATAGACTTGCGCGGCAACGACCAGCGCCACGGTTGGGGTCATCAGCGCCAGCGCCGCCAGCATGGTGATGCGGCTGGACAGTCGCACCGTCAGCAGGATGGTCGCGGCCGCCACCATCGACAGCTCGAAGAACAGCGCGCCGGCCTCGGCATGATTCGTGACCTGCAACTGCTGCGCCAGAATGCTTGGCGCCAGCGCCGCGTAGAAGCCGACCAGCGCCATGGCGCCGAAGCCAGTCACCGCCGGCGCCACGAAGGCCGCGCGGATGTCGGCGGGCACCGACAGCCGTGGCCACATCGAGACGTCCGAGAGCCGCCCTGGCCGCGACACGGTTTCCTGGGTGCGCCAGATCAAGAGCGTGACCAGGGCAAGCAGCGCCAGATAGAGCGCGAATGTCAGCCTGAGTGGCCAGGGCGCGTATTCGGCAAGCATCCCCGACACCAGCGCGCCGAGGCCGAGGCCGACGAAATTGGTGCTGGTGGCGATGGTTGCGGCGCGCGATCTGTCCTCGCTGTCGAGCAGCTCGGCGAGCCAGGCGGTGCCTGTTCCCGCGCCGACGCCGATGCCAAGACCGCTCAGGATGCGGGCGATATCGAGCCAGGCGACATTTTCGGCGAACAGGAAGACCAGCGCACTGACAAGGGCGGTCGCCATCGCCGCCAGGGCGGCCGGGCGGCGGCCGATGGCATCCGACAGCCGTCCGAACACCAGCAGCGCCGCCAGATTGCCGACGACGTAGACGGCATAGACCAGCGTCAGCGTCATCTGGGAAAAGCCGAAGGCTTGCTTGTAGATGACGTAGAGCGGCGTCAGTACCGTGCTTCCGGCAAACAGCGCCGCGCTCATGGCGGCGACGGCGGTGGTCGCGGCGCCGCCGCCGAATTCATTGTCGCGCGTCATGGCTTGAGCGTAGGTCGTCATCTCGACGTCCTTCTTTTTGGGGAATGCCCGCCTAACGTGCAGATGGTGACGGCCGTTCCGCTCGCCCAATACGCTCCTGACAGGATGGTCAGTATGGCGCCACGCGAAATCCTCTCGTACCCTTCGCCTGTTCAAGGGGAGAATCGATGGGCAAAGGACGGGTCGAAGCATTCACCGATGGCGTCGTCGCCATCATCATCACCATCATGGTGCTAGAGCTGAAGGTGCCGCATGGCGAGGATTTTTCCACCCTCGCGCCGTTGTGGCCGGTCTTCTTCAGCTACGTCCTGTCCTTCATCAATGTCGGCATCTACTGGAACAATCTGCACAACATGTTCCACACCGTGCAGCGCGTCGACGGATATGTCCTGTGGGCGAACCTCAACCTTCTGTTCTGGCTGTCGCTGATGCCGGTGACGACCGCTTTCATGGGCGAGAACCATTTCGCGCCGGTGCCGGTCGCCGTCTACGGCGCCGACCTGGCGCTCTGCGCCGTCGCCTACACGATCCTGGTAACCAAGCTGCGCCACCTGCACGGCGCGGACACGACCTTTGCCAGGGCGGTGGGCCAAGACAGGAAGGGCAAGGTTTCGCTGGCGATCTACATAGCTGGTGTGCTGCTCACCTTCGTCAACCAGTGGATTGGCGTCGCCCTCTATGTGGCGGTGGCGATAACCTGGTTCGTGCCGGACAGGCGCTTCGAGAGGCTTATCGAAAAGTAGACGACGCTACGTCCGCATGGCCTTCAGCTTTTCAGCCACTGACGCCGCGAGGTCGGCATAGCGTTCCTCCAGCCGCTCGGCCGCCTTGATGACGGGAAAGTCATGGTCGAATTTCTCCAGCGCCATGCGCAGCTTCTCGACGAAGTCGGCCTGCTTCTCCAAAGCCGAGAACAGTGTCTTGACCTGCGCCTCGCTGATGTCGGGATTGGCCAGCATCTTCGGCACCTCGCGGCCCATCTGGTCGCCGGTGGCGGTCTGCTCCTTCAGGATTTCGGCCCAGTCGGTCAATCGGCAGTCTCCTTCGATGGGGGCAGCATGCGCGGCGGCCGCCCATGCGGTCAACCCGCCAACGTCGAAGCGGACTTGCCTGAGCCTGATCCGGCGTTAAGTTCGGCGCAACCTCGAACAAGGACCCTGCCATGACCACCGACGCCGAATTCCAGTCCGCCCTCCCGGCCCTCGCCTCCGGCAACGTCGCCGTCATCACCGGCGGCGCCAGCGGCATCGGCCTTGCCGCCGCGAAGAGGTTTGCGGCCATGGGCATGAAGATCGTGCTGGCCGATATCGGCGGGGCGCGCCTCGACGAGGCAAGCCGGGCGGTCGCCGCGATCGGCGGCGACGTGCTTGCCGTCGCCACGGATGTTTCCGCGGCCGACGAAGTCGATCGGCTGGCGGAAACGGCGCAAGGCGCCTTCGGCGACGTGTCGCTGCTGATGAACAATGCCGGTGTCGGCAACAATCCCGGCAAACCGTGGGAAAACCGGGATGCCTGGCAGCGGCTTCTCGCCATCAATTTCTGGGGCGTCGTGCATGGTGTCGAGGCCTTCGCGCCGGCCATGCTGGCCTCGGGCAAAACCGGCCTGATCATCAACACCGGCTCCAAGCAGGGCATCACCACGCCGCCCGGCAATCTCGCCTATAACGTCTCCAAGGCCGGCGTGAAGACCTTCAGCGAGGGTCTTGCCCACGCTCTGCGCAACGAGCCCGGCGCCAGGGTCTCCGCCCACCTGCTCATCCCGGGCTTCACCTATACCGGCCTGACCGAAGGCGCGACCGAGAAGCCGGCCGGCGCCTGGACCGGCGAGCAGGTCATCGACTTCATGCTCGCCTCGCTCAAGCA
>NZ_RZSG01000365.1:0-5860 GCF_003997725.1 Mesorhizobium sp. M4A.F.Ca.ET.050.02.1.1 | reverse complement strand
GCGGCGGCCGTTCGGGAAAGCCTGAAGGAACGAACCTGAGCCCAAGCCCGGAAAGCCGCGACAAGACGAGCATGCCGACCGAACAACAGAAAGGGGAATGACATGACCGACAAGATCACGAACTGGACCAGCGCAGACGACGCCATGGTCGAGAACGCCATCCGGCGGGGCGCGAGCCGCCGCGAACTCCTCAAGATGCTGTTGGCCGGTGGCGCCGCGGTCGCCGCGGGCAGCCTGGTGCTCGGCCGCGCCAGCCAGGCCGTCGCCGCCGAGCCGGTTTCCGGCGGAAGCTTCAAGGCGGCCGGCTGGTCGTCCTCGACCGCCGACACGCTCGATCCGGCAAAGGCGTCGCTCTCCACCGACTATGTCCGCTGCTGCTCGCTCTACAACCGCCTGACTTTCCTCGACAAGGATGGCGTCACGCAGATGGAGCTGGCCGAGAGCTTCGACAGCAAGGACGCCAAGACCTGGACCGTGAAGCTGCGCAAGGGTGTCACCTTCCACGACGGCAAGGACCTCACGGCCGACGACGTCGTCTACTCGCTGAAGCGCCATCTCGACAAAGCGGTCGGCTCCAAGGTGGCCAAGATCGCCGCGCAGATGACCGGCTTCAAGGCGGTCGACAAGTCGACCGTCGAAATCACGCTCGCCGACCCGAATGCCGACCTGCCGACCATCCTGGCGCTGCACCATTTCATGATCGTGGCGGACGGCACCACCGACTTCTCCAAGGGCAATGGCACCGGCGCTTTCGTGCTGCAGACGTTCGAACCCGGCGTGCGTTCGGTCGTCACCAAGAACAAGAACTACTGGAAATCGGGCAAGCCCTATCTGGACTCGTTCGAGTTCATCGCCATCACCGACGACAGCGCCCGCGTCAACGCCCTGCTTTCCGGCGACATCAATTTTGCCGCAGCGATCAATCCGCGCTCAATGAAGCTCCTGGAGAGCCAGCAGGGCTTCGAACTGTCGAAGACGACCGCGGGCAACTACACGGACCTCAACATCCGGCTCGACATGGATCCGGGCAGCAAGGCCGACTTCGTGGCCGGCATGAAGTACCTCGTCAACCGCGAGCAGATCGTCAAATCGGCATTGCGCGGTCTTGGTGAGGTCGGCAATGATCAACCTGTCTCGCCGGCGAACATCTTCCACAACGCCGACCTCAAGCCGAAGGCATTCGACCCGGACAAGGCGAAGTTCCACTTCCAGAAGTCAGGCCTGCTCGGCCAGTCCATCCCGGTGATCGCGTCCGACGCCGCGACCTCGTCGATCGACATGGCGGTGATCATCCAGGCCGCCGGAGCGGATATCGGCATGAAGCTCGACGTCCAGCGCGTCCCGTCCGACGGCTACTGGGACAATTACTGGCTCAAGGCGCCGGTCCATTTCGGCAACATCAATCCGCGCCCGACGCCGGATATCCTGTTCTCGCTCCTCTACGCTTCCAGCGCTCCCTGGAACGAGAGCCAGTACAAGTCCGAGAAGTTCGACAAGCTGCTCGTCGAGGCGCGCGGCTCGCTCGACCAGGCCAAGCGCAAGGAAATCTACAACCAGATGCAGGTCATGGTCTCCGAGGAGGCCGGCACCATCATCCCGGCCTATATCTCCAACGTCGATGCCCTCTCCAGCAAGGTGAAGGGTTTGGAGGCGAACCCGCTCGGTGGCATGATGGGCTACGCAATGGCGGAATATCTCTGGCTCGAAGCCTGAGAGGCGACTGCCGGGGGCCGGTCAGCCGGTCCCCCGGCACTGCATTGCGCAAGATGGTTGGCCGAACGCACCGCAGGGAGCGCTTTCAATGACGTCTGGGGTTCTCAACCTCGTGCTGAAGCGGCTAGGGATCGCGGCCATCACGCTATTGATCGTGCTGTTCGCCGTGTTCTTCGCCACCAGCATGCTGCCTGGCGACACCGCGTCGATCCTGCTCGGCCAGGCGGCGACTCCCGAGGCGGTCGCCGGCCTGCGCGAGGCCATGCATCTCAACGACCCGGCGATCCTGCGCTTCCTGCGCTGGCTTGTCGGCCTGCTCCACGGCGACCTCGGCACCTCCTATGCCAACGAGATGCCGGTTGCGGCTCTGATCGGCGGGCGCCTGGTCAACACCATGAAGCTCGCCGGCATCACCGCGCTGCTCTCGGTGCCGCTGGCGCTGACGCTCGGCATCACCGCCGCGATGTTGCGCGGCTCCGTCTACGACCGCACCGTCACCGTGCTTTCGATCGGCGTCATCTCCGTGCCGGAGTTCATGGTCGCGACGCTGGCGGTCTTGCTCTTCGCCGTTTATCTCAGATGGCTGCCGGCGCTGTCGTCGGTCAACGAGGCGCATTCGCTGACCGATCTCGTGCGCATCTATGCAATGCCGGTGATCACGCTCACCTTCGTCATCTCCGCCCAGATGATCCGCATGACGCGCGCCGCGGTAATCGAAACGCTGTCCACGCCTTATGTCGAGATGGCTCTCCTCAAAGGCGCCTCGCGCAGCCGCATGGTGCTGAGACACGCGCTGCCCAATGCGCTCGGGCCGATCGTCAACGCGATCGCGCTGTCTTTGTCCTATCTGGTCGGCGGCGTCATCATCGTGGAGACGATCTTCAACTATCCCGGCATCGCCAAGCTGATGGTCGATGCGGTCGCGACCCGCGATCTGCCGCTGATCCAGAGCTGCGCGATGATCTTCTGCCTCGGCTACCTTCTTCTCATCACGACCGCCGACATCGTCGCCATAATGTCCAACCCGAGGCTGAGATGACGATGGCGCGCGCGGCAGCCTCCCGGCGGTCCTTCCTGGGCCACAGCTACAACCTCGTCGGCGTCGTGGCCTCGCTGGTCATCCTGGCGTGGACACTGGTCGCGATCTTCGCGCCTTACATCATTCCCCATCCCATCGGCGACATCGTCGACGACGACTATTTCGGGCCGATGCGTCAGGGGCTGTGGCTCGGCTCGGACTATCTGGGACGCGACATGCTCTCGCGAGTTCTGATGGGCGCGCGCTACACCGTCGGCATATCGCTCGCCGCCGTCTCCATCGCCTGCTTTTCCGGCGTCGTGCTGGGTATGATAGCGGCCGTCACCGGCGGCTGGCTCGACACCTGCCTCAGCCGCTTCCTGGACGCCATGAACTCCATCCCCAGCAAGCTGTTCGGCCTTGTCGTCGTCGCTGCCGTCGGTTCGTCGATTCCGGTGCTGATCCTGACGCTCGCCGTCATCTATATCCCCGGCTCCTATCGCTTCGCGCGCGCGCTCGCCGTCAACATCAACACCATGGACTTCATGACTGTCGCCCGTGTCCGCGGCGAGAGCACCCTCTATCTCGTCGGCTCCGAGATCCTGCCCAACATCATCCGCCCGGTGCTCGCCGACTTCGGCTTGCGCTTCGTCTTCATCGTTCTGCTGCTCTCCGGCCTGTCCTTCCTTGGGCTCGGCCTGCAGCCGCCGCTCGCCGACTGGGGCGCGCTGGTGCGCGAGAACATCGGCGGCCTGCCCTTCGCGGCCCCCGCCGTCATCGTGCCTTCGCTGGCGATCGCCAGCCTCACCATCAGCGTCAACCTGCTGATCGACAACCTGCCGCAGAAGATCAGGGACCGGGACGCATGAGCAATCTCGTCGAGGTCAGGAACCTGAGGATCGAGGCGACGACCGACGCCGGACGGCTTGTCGAGATCATCAAAGGCGTCAGCCTCGACATAGCCGACGGCGAGATCGTCGCCCTGATCGGCGAAAGCGGCTCCGGCAAGACTACGGTGGCGCTCTCGCTGATGGGCTATGCGCGGCCCGGCTGCCGGATCACCGGCGGCGAGATCAACGTCAACGGCAAGAACATGGCCGCCCTTTCCGAAAAGGAACGCGCCAGGCTGCGCGGCACGGACATTGCCTATGTCCCGCAAAGTGCCGCCGCCTCCTTCAACCCCTCCTCCACCATCATGGAGCAGGTCATCGAGGTCACGCGCATCCACAAGCTGATGCCGCCCGAACAGGCCCGCCGACGCGCCGTCGAGCTGTTCAGGGCCTTGTCGCTGCCGGACCCCGAAGGGATCGGCGCCCGTTATCCGCACCAGGTTTCGGGCGGTCAATTGCAGCGGCTGTCGGCGGCCATGGCGCTCATCAGCGATCCCAAGCTGGTGATCTTCGACGAGCCGACGACGGCGCTCGACGTGACGACGCAGATCGACGTGCTGAAGGCATTCAAGTCGGTCATGCGGGCGGGCGGGATCGCAGGTGTCTATGTTTCCCACGATCTCGCGGTCGTCGCCCAGATCGCCGACCGCATCGTGGTGCTGAAGGGCGGCGAGGTGCAGGAGACAGGCACCACAGCGGCAATCCTTTCAGCTGCCCGGCACCCCTATACGCGCGAACTGCTGGCCGCCTTCGAACCGAAGCCGCGGCAGGGGCAAGCCGACGCGGATGCCGGGACGAAGCAGCTGCTGCGTATAGACAATGTGACGGCCGGCTATGGCGCGATGCGGGCTGACGGACTGCCACTTATCCGCGCGGTCGATTCCGTCAGCCTGGTCGTCGAAAAGGGGCGCAATCTCGGCGTTATCGGCGAATCCGGCTGCGGAAAATCGACGCTGGCGCGCGTCATCGCCGGCATCCATCCGGCCGCTGCCGGCGACATCGTCTTCGATGGCAAGGACCTGCAGCGCGCCGCCAGGAAACGCAGCCAGGACCAGCTGCGCGAGATGCAGATCGTGTTCCAGTACGCCGATACCGCGCTCAATCCGGCCAAGCCTGTGGAGGACATCATCGCCCGCCCGCTCGCCTTCTATCACCGGCTCGACAGGCAGGCGCGCTCGAGGCGCGTCGACGAACTGCTCGATATGGTGCGCCTGCCGAGGGCGCTGCGCTACCGGCATCCATCGGAGCTCTCGGGCGGCCAGAAGCAGCGCGTGAATTTCGCGCGCGCGTTGGCGGCCGACCCCAAGCTCATCATTTGCGACGAAATCACCTCGGCGCTCGACACGGTGGTGGCGTCCGCCGTGATCGAACTGCTCAAGGAGCTGCAGCGCGAGCTGGGGCTCTCCTACATCTTCATCAGCCACGACCTCTCGGTCGTCGAGGCCATCTGCGACGAGATCATGGTCATGTACAATGGGCAGCGTGTGGAGCAGATCACGCCAGACAAGGTGAAGGCGCCCTCCCACCCCTATTCCAAGCTTCTGTTCTCTTCGGTGCCGAAGCTCGACTCGACGTGGCTCGACGGCCTTGTCCGCGACCCCCAGCTCGTCAGCCAGTACGGCCACCGCTGACTACATCGGAAGACTGAGGGGTGACGGCAAGTTTTTCAGCCACGATTGTGTCACCAGATCAACGCGCAGGCAGGCAGAATGAAGCTTGATCGACTGGACTCTCGCTTGCTTAATATTCTGCAGACCAACAATCGCCACGGCACGGAAGAGCTTGGTCAAATGGTCGGCCTGTCGGCAACGGCGGTCCAGCGTCGTCTCAAACGGCTTCGGGAAGGGGGAGCAATCGAAGCTGACGTTTCGATCGTGAAACCCAAGACTGTCGGCCGGCCCATTGCGATGCTCGTGCTGGTTTCGCTCGAGCGCGAACGGGCTGACATCGTCGACCGCTTCAAACAATCGATCCGCCAGACTCGGGAAGTGATGAACGGCTACTACGTTACGGGAGAAGCAGATTTCGTTCTCATTGTCACATCCCGAAGCATGGAAGATTATGAAGCTTTTACTCGGAGATTTTTCTACGAAAATCACGACATCAAGGGGTTCAAGACAATGGTTATCATGGATCGAGTGAAGGTTGGGTTTTCCATGCCAATCGATTTCGAGCATTTTCTTGATTGATAATGCGTTTAGGCCTGTCAACGGCCTGCAGGCAGCCCGTGATCTGAATC
>NZ_RZSG01000364.1:0-5870 GCF_003997725.1 Mesorhizobium sp. M4A.F.Ca.ET.050.02.1.1 | reverse complement strand
GCCGGCGCTGTCGGCCTGCGGCATGTGCTGGTCGAGCCTGTCGGCAACCTCGTCCAGCCGCCACTCGAGATCGCGAAACAGCATGTTGCCCTGTTCGATCGCATCACCCTGCCGGCGTTCCATCATCCCCGACAGCGCGTCGAAGCGCTGTTCAAGTCCCTGGAAAATATAATCGGCATCGGGCATGGCTGGCGCGTGGTCGATTTTGTCGGCGATCAGCGCGATTTGCCTGCCGAGCCGTTCCATGGCCTGCTCCGGCAGGTTGGCGCGGCCGGCCAGCTCGTCGACGCGGCTCGACAGAAGGTTGAGCCGGTCCATAACCTCTCGACCGGGCTGGGCCTGGGTCACTTCCTCGATCTGCTGCGCCAGCGAGGCGATCCGCTTCTCGATGCGCTCGAAGGGTTCCGGGTCGAAGGCATTGGCCTGCGCGGCAACGGTCGAGGCGACGATGGCGCGGGAGATCTCGTCCAGCCGCTCGTCGATCATGCCGAACGTGTCGCTGCCTCGATTGCTCTGCTGGCTGGCGAACTGGTCGACGGCGCCGGCAAGCGTGCGCACCTTTTCCTCCAGTGAGCGCAGCGACAGCGATTCCGGCAGGTTGTTTACGGCATTGCTGATCTGCTCGAGCCGGTCGGTCAACGCCGAAAGGCCTGGATTGTCGGAGCGCTTGCGCTGGTCGGCGTCGACACGGTCCTCGAAGGCGCTCCAGCGGCGGTCGAAGTCGTCCCATCGGCGATCGACCGCCCGCACGCTTTCCTCGCGCGCCAGCGTGTCCAGCGCGCCCTTGACCTGCTCCATCTCGAGCCTGAGCAGGTTGACGCTCCTGTCGTCGCTCTTCTCAGCCAGCGTCTGGATGGCGCCGGACAGCCGCTCGAATTCGAGGCCGAGCTCGGCGCTGCCCTTGTCCGCCTGGCCATTCGCCTGGAAGGCGCGCTCGATGTCGTTGCGCAGCGCGTCGAACTCGCGCTTGAGGCCGGCGGTCATCTGATGGCGCAATTCCTCGCGCAGGCCGCGCAGCTCGCCGGCGATCTTGCCGACCACGGCGACGCTGTCCTCCTGGCCGCGCACGCGGTCGATGTCGCGGGCGATCGCCTGATAGTTCTGCTCGAACGCGGGCGCGGCCGGCGCCGGCGTCTTTGGTCGCGGCGTCGGCTGCGGATCCTCGTACCAGCGCGGCGGCTGGCTGTAAGGCTGGGCGCTGGCGTAGCGCGGTTCCGGCTGGCGGCGAGGGTCGAGGCGCTCGGCCGTGTCCTCGCGCGTCCGCTCCAGCCGCTGCTCCAGCGTTTCCAGGGAGCGGTTCAACTGCTCGAGCGTGGTGTGCGGCCTGCGCTGCCTGCCGGCATTGAGTGTATCGAGATAGGACCGCTTGCTGTTCATCGATGCGCCCGTGTTCAGAATTGCCGGCTCGTGACCGGATTCCCCAAAGTCTCGCCGGGACGAAGGCGACCGTGCGGTTCTGCCGCGGCGGAGGGCTAGCCTCCCGGGCGTTTCGCCCGCGCTTCGAAAACCGTGAAAAATTCGCTACAGGATAAACACGGGTGACCGACATGCGCACATTTCACCCAACGTGGTAAACAACGCGTTAACCAAGCTTAAGAACTTGCGCATGATCCTTTCCACTGCGGTCGCCGCCGCAAAAATCGTTCTGGGCTTCCGGCTCGTGCGCCAACGGGTGCGGCATAACGTTTCTTAGCCTAGAACACCCTTGCGTCATGAGCCGGCACTCGGTATAGAATTGACGTAAACGTAAGAGGTGTGCAGATCCCCCTTTTGCGATTTTTCGTTGAAACCACGACTGGAAGCACGCCCCCGCTTCCACTCAGGCGACGCAAGGTCCGGGACCGCGGCGCCACCAGACGGGGAAAGCCAGTGACCATGAAGCTTGTTTCGGCCGGCGAAGCCGCGGCCAACACCAATGACATATCGACTGAAACCGGCGAGGAACTTGTCCGCATCGGCGAAATGGCCAAGAAATATGGCGTGACGCTGCGCACGCTACGTTTCTATGAGGACAAGGGCCTGCTCAACCCGAAGCGCGACGGTTCGACCCGTCTCTACACACGCCGCGACAAGGCCCGGCTGAAGCTGATCCTGCTGGGCCGCAAGGTCGGGTTCTCGCTGCGCGACGTCAAGCAGATGATGGATCTCTACGATCCGACCGGCTCCAACACCAAGCAGCTGCGACTGGCGCTCGACAAGTCCGAGAAGCAGCTCGCTCGCCTGCAGAAGCAGCGGGCGCTGATCGACGACGCCATCAACGAGTTGAGCGCCTCGATGACGGCGGTGCGCCAGATGCTTGCCCAACGCGCCGCGCCGCCACAGGCCAGCGCAGCCGGCTGATCCTGTGCGCCGGCTTCCGGCGGAAAGTCTCGGACGAGGAGCCGCGCGGCCTGTGCCGGGCGGCTCTTTTCTTTTGGCGGCCATGCGTCAGCTCACCGAAAATTTTGCGTCTGCGACAAGATTGACGTTTACGCAAACGTCAATTTTTGCTAGGGGCGTCGACATTGGCTCAGCCTCCGATCTGCGCTTTGATCGAGAACTTGCTGGCAGGGCCAGACCGCAAGGGTGGAGGAAGGCATGACGATCTACAGGGCGCCGATCCAGGACACGCTGTTCGTGCTCAACGACGTGTTGGGCTATCAGCGCTATTCCAATCTTCCCGGCTTCTCCGACGCGACGCCCGAGGTCCTCGAGGCGATCCTCGCCGAGGGCGCCAAGCTCGCTGAGAACATCATGCATCCGCTCAACCGTGTCGGCGACATGGAAGGCTGCGTGCGCCATGATGACGGCTCGGTGACGACGCCCAAGGGCTTCAAGGAGGCTTTCGACCAGTATCGCGAGGGCGGTTGGATGGGGCTCGCCGCGCCTGCCGAGTTCGGCGGCCAGGGCCTGCCCTACACGGTCCACACGGCGGTTTCCGAATATATGGTCTCGGCCAACATGTCGCTGATGATGTATCCGGGCCTGACGCAAGGCGCGATCGCCGCCATCATCACCCACGGCACCGACGAGCAGAAGGCGACCTGGCTGCCAAAGCTGGTCGAGGGCGCATGGACCGGCACCATGAACCTCACCGAGCCGCATTGCGGCACGGATCTTGGCCTGCTGCGCACCAAGGCCGTGTCGAACGGCAATGGCACCTACAAGATTTCCGGTCAGAAGATATTCATCTCCGCCGGCGAGCACGACATGGCGGACAACATCGTCCACCTGGTGCTGGCCCGCATCGAGGGTGCGCCGGAAGGCGTCAAGGGCATCTCGCTGTTCATTGTGCCGAAGCTCAAGCTCGACGCCTCGGGCAAGCCAGGTGAAAGAAACGCCGTCTCTTGCGGCTCGATCGAGGAGAAGATGGGCATCCACGGCAATTCGACCTGCGTCATGAATTATGACGAGGCCGAAGGCACGCTGCTCGGCGAGGCCAATGGCGGCCTGAAGGCAATGTTCACGATGATGAACGAGGCCCGCCTCGGCGTCGGCCTGCAGGGGCTGTCGCTGTCGGAGATCGCCTACCAGAACGCCGTCTCCTACGCCAAGGACCGCTTGCAGGGCCGGTCGCTGTCGGGTGCCAAGGCGCCGGACAAGAAGGCCGATCCAATCATCGTCCATCCCGACATCCGCCGCTCGCTGATGACCATGAAGGCGTATAACGAGGCCGGCCGCGCGCTGGCGCTGTGGACCGCGATCAAGTCGGACGTCGCGCACCGCGCCGGTGACGACAACGATCGCCGGGCGGCCGACGACTACACCGGCCTGCTGACGCCCGTGGTCAAGGGCGTGCTCACCGACAAGGGCTTCGACCACGCGGTGATGGCGCAGCAGGTGTTCGGCGGCCATGGCTATATCGAAGAGCACGGCATGAGCCAGTTCGTGCGCGATGCCCGCATCGCCATGATCTATGAGGGCGCCAACGGCATCCAGGCGCTCGACCTGGTCGGCCGCAAGCTGGCGCAGAACGGTGGCCGCGGCGTACAGGCTTTCTTCAAGGAGGTCGGCGAGTTCTGCGAGGAGAACCGTGCCGACGAGAAGTTGGCGCCCTTCACCAAGGCGCTGAAGAAGGGCCTCAACGACCTGCAGGCGGCGACCATGTGGCTGCTGCAGAACGCCATGGCCAAGCCCGACAATGCGGGCGCCGCCTCGACCGACTACATGCACCTCTTCGGCCTGGTGGCGTTGGGCTACATGTGGGCGCAGATGGCGAAGGCCGCCGGCGCGAAGCTCGCCGATGGCGCCAACGGCTCCTCGGCCTTCTATGACAACAAGCTGGTGACGGCGCGCTTCTTCATGGAGCGGATCATGCCGGAGACGGCGACGCGGCTTGCCCGCATTTCCAGTGGCGCGGACGCGCTAATGGCGCTGTCGGCGGAAGCGTTCTAGAAATGCTCGGCGTCCCCCTCCCCCTTGAGGGGAGGGTGGCCCGAAGGGTCGGGAGGGGTCGCCCGCGACGAGCTCGACGCCAATTCTGACAGATGCGCACTGGGAGGAGGACTATCGCAATGCCGCGGACGCGGGTGAGTTTCGAAATGCGGCAGAAGGCACGCTCGCTTCGTCTCCATGCGACGAAGGCGGAGTCTTTGCTATGGTACGAATTGCGGGAGCTGATGGCTGACAGTTTGAAGTTCAGGCGGCAATCGCCGATCGGCCCGTACATTGTCGATTTCGTCTGCCCGTCGGTCAAACTCATTGTGGAGGTCGACGGCGACCTGCATGAAACCGAGGCTGGCAAGCGTCATGATTTGAACCGCGACGCTTATTTGCAGTCGCTTGGCTACGTCGTGCTTAGGATTGACGAGCCGGATGTTATCAATAGCGCCTGGCATGTTGCGCAGTTTGTCAAAGGTGAGGCTGAGCGTGTCGCCGGCGACCCCTCCCGACCGCTTCGCGGCCACCTTCCCCTCAAGGGGGAGGGGGACGCCAGCGCCACGGAGGAAATGGCATGACAAATCCAGCCGAAATTCTTGGCTTGCCAAAACCCGCCTGGGCGGCGGACGAGGTCGCAATGCTCTACGACATGGCGTCGCGCTTCATGTCTGAAGAGATCGCGCCGCGCTATGACGAGTTCGAGAAGAACGAGATGGTCGACCGCGAGAGCTGGCTGAAGGCAGGCGCGGCCGGCCTGCTCTGCGCCTCGATGCCGGAGGAATATGGCGGCTCGGGCGGCACCTTCGCGCATGAGAGCGCCATCATCGAGGCGATCGGCCATGTCGGCGTCGACGGCTTCGGCATCGGTCTGCACAATTCGATCGTCGCCCCCTACATCCTCCATTACGGCTCCGAGGAGCAGAAGAAGAAGTGGCTGCCCAAGCTCGCGACCGGCGAGCTGATCGGCGCCATCGCCATGACCGAGCCCGGCGCCGGCTCCGACCTGCAAGGCGTCAAGACGCGCGCCGAGAAGGACGGCAACCACTACAAGATCAGCGGCTCCAAGACCTTCATCACCAATGGCCAGCTCGCCAACCTGATCATCGTCGTCACCAAGACCGACCCGGAAAAGGGCGCCAAGGGCACTTCGCTGATCGTCGTCGAGACCGACGAGGTCGAAGGTTTTCAGCGCGGCCGCAACCTCGACAAGATCGGCCTGAAGGCCAACGATACCTCCGAACTGTTTTTCAACGACGTGCGCGTGCCGACCTCGAACCTGCTCGGCCATGAGGAAGGCAAGGGCTTCGTCCAGCTGATGCAGCAACTGCCGCAGGAGCGGCTGCAGATCGGTACCGGCGCGATCGCCATGATCGAGCGCGCGCTGGCCTTGACCATCGACTACGTCAAGGAGCGCAAGGCCTTCGGCAAGGCGGTCATCGATTTCCAGAACACCCAGTTCAAGCTGGCCGAGCTGAAGACCGAGGCCACGATCGGCCGCGTCTTCTACAATG
>NZ_RZSG01000363.1:0-5882 GCF_003997725.1 Mesorhizobium sp. M4A.F.Ca.ET.050.02.1.1 | reverse complement strand
ATCTGATACCGCCACGCATCTTGCTCAGTTCAAGGCGCATCTCGGCAAGGATGCGAAGCTGACGCTGTTCGTGATGAACGCCGGCGGCAGGCTGGTGCGTCAGGAAGTCGTGGTGCGCACGACCGGCGAGGGCGCCGATTTCAAATTGCGCGGCATCAACCTTCTGGCCGGCGACACCCATACCGACACCACCATGGTGCTCGACCATGCCGTGCCACACACCACCTCGACCGAAGTGATCCGCAACGTGGTCACCGGCAAGGCGCGCGGTGTCTTCCAGGGCCGCATCAACGTGCATCAGCATGCGCAGAAGACCAACGCCAAGATGGCCTGCAACACGCTGCTGCTGTCGGATGACGGCGAGTTCTCAACCAAGCCGGAATTGGAGATCTTCGCCGACGACGTCGTCTGCGGCCATGGCGCGACCGTCACCGAGATCGACCACGACCATCTCTTCTACCTGATGGCGCGCGGCATCGACGAGAAGAGCGCGCGCGGCCTGCTGGTCAAGGCTTTCGTCGCCGAAGTGATCGAGGAACTGGAAGACGAGGCGCTCGTCGAGGCGCTGGAAGCGCGGCTCGACGATTGGTTTTTGACGCACGGGTAAGCGCCTGTCTTCTCCCCTCGCGGGAGAAGGTGGATCGGCGCGCGGCGCCGAGCGGGGTGCTGGACGGAGTGAGGCGGTGCCTCGGAAGAGCTTGTGATGGACCAGAAAGTCGAATCCACCCCCTACGACGTCGAGGCCATCCGCCGCGATTTCCCGATCCTGTCGCGGGAAGTCTATGGCAAGCCGCTGGTCTACCTCGACAATGGCGCCTCGGCGCAGAAGCCCAAAGCCGTGCTCGACGCCATCCAGCACGCCTACAGTCAGGAATACGCCAACGTCCATCGTGGCCTGCACTTCCTGTCGAATGCCGCGACCGACGCTTATGAGAAGGCGCGGGAGACGGTGCGCCGCTTCCTCAATGCGCCGAGCACCGACAACATCGTCTTCACCTCCAACACCACCTCGGCGATCAACACGGTCGCCTATGGCTACGGCATGCCCAACATCGGCGAGGGCGACGAGATCGTGCTGTCGATCATGGAGCACCACTCCAACATCGTGCCGTGGCATTTCATCAGGGAGAGGCAGGGCGCCAAGCTGGTCTGGGTGCCGGTCGACGATCTCGGCGCCTTCCACATCGAGGAATTCGAGAAGCGGCTGACCGCGCGCACAAGACTCGTCGCCATCACCCAGATGTCGAACGCGCTGGGCACGGTGACGCCGATCAAGGAGATCGTGCGCATCGCGCATGCCCGCGGCATCCCGGTGCTGGTCGACGGCAGCCAGAGCGCCGTGCACATGCCGATCGACGTGCAGGACCTCGACTGCGATTTCTTCGTCTTCACCGGCCACAAGGTCTACGGCCCCTCCGGCATCGGCGTGCTCTACGGCAAGAAGCACATGCTGGAGGAGATGCGGCCCTTCATGGGTGGCGGCGAGATGATCGAGGAAGTGACGGAGGACATCGTCACCTACAACGAGCCGCCGCATCGTTTCGAGGCCGGCACACCGCCGATCGTGCAGGCGATCGGCCTCGGCGCCGCGCTCGAATATATGGAAAAGGTCGGCCGCGAGCGCATCGCCGCGCACGAGGCGGATCTCAAGGACTATGCCCATGAGCGGCTGCGCGCCATCAATTCGCTGCGCATTTTCGGTGACGCGCCGGGCAAGGGCGCCATCATCTCGTTCGAATTGCAGGGCATACATGCCCATGACGTGTCGATGGTGATCGACCGGCAGGGCGTGGCAGTGCGCGCCGGCACCCATTGCGCCCAGCCGCTGTTGAAACGCTTCGGCGTGACCTCCACATGCAGGGCATCGTTCGGCATGTATAATACCAGGGCCGAAGTCGACGCTTTGGCCGATGCGCTGGAAAAGGCGCGAAAGTTCTTCGGGTGACGACCATGGAAGATGCGAGCACCACCGCAGAGACAGCTCCGGAAACGGCCGCGAACGGCGTGGTTTCGGCTTCTGCCATTCCTGCCGACGAGCTGGCGCGACTGACCGACAACATCGTATCGGCGCTGAAGACGGTCTACGACCCGGAAATCCCCGCCGACATCTACGAACTCGGCCTCGTCTACAAGATCGATATCGAGGACGACCGCTCGGTCAAGATCGACATGACCCTGACCGCGCCCGGCTGCCCGGTGGCCGGCGAGATGCCGGGCTGGGTCGAGAATGCCGTCGGCGCGGTCGAGGGTGTTTCCGGAGTCGAGGTCAGCATGGTGTTCGATCCGCCGTGGACGCCGGACCGCATGTCGGAAGAGGCGCAGGTCGCGGTCGGCTGGTATTGAGGGCTCAAATGGAAGATTGGGAGATCGATCTTCCCGAATTCGTGCCGCCCTCGACGATGAAGCTGATGCAGCAATGGGGCGGCGACGACTTTCTCAACAGCATGGGCAAACCGGCCGCATTTGACGCGCTTCTGAACGGAATGCCGGCAGGCGTCGCCGACGTGCTTTGCGCGGATATTCTGCTCGGTGATGTCCTGAATGGCACCTTTCATCAGTACTTCCACAATTCGTGTGGAATAACGATCGAGCGAGCCATTGGCGCGATGCGGCGGCTCGGCCTGTCGGAACATGCGGCTGCAGCGGAAAGTGCGTTGGCGGTGTTCGGCCCGAACTTTCCTCGGGACCGCTTGCAAAGAATGGATAGGATGGATGAGTTGCCGGAAACTGCATTCGATCTGGCCTCCAACCAGTTCTATGCCGCTGAAGAGCGTCATCCGACGGCGATGTATAAGGTTTTGGAACGGGAGGCCAGTCAGTTGCTTGCAACGGTTCAGTAACAGAGCCGGGGTTGCACCCGCCAACAAACTTCACCATTTTAGGTGATGAATCATTCGGCGGGCCTTGAACCTGCATGGAATGGAAGAGGAAAGAGAATGGGACGCTTCGCCGTCATCACGATGACCGAAAAGGCCGCCGACCGGGTGCGCGAGATCGTCGCCACGCGCGAGAATGCGCACGGCATCCGCCTCGGCATCAAGAAGGGCGGCTGCGCCGGCATGGAATACACGGTCGACCTGGTGACCGAGCCGAACACCAAGGACGATCATATCGAGCGCGACGGCGCGCATGTCTATGTCGCGCCGGAAGCAGCGCTCTTCCTGTTCGGCACCGAGATGGATTTCGAGCAGACGACGCTGCGCACCGGCTTCACCTTCAAGAACCCGAACCAGAGCTCGGCCTGCGGCTGCGGCGAGTCGGTCGAGTTGAAGCCGGCCGACCTCAAGGCGCTTGCCGAGGCGCGCGCTTCAAGCGCGGCTTAGCTTTTTCATCATGCGCGCCGAGGCATATCGCTGGCGGTGTGCCTGTTGTAGCAAGGAGTTTGTCGGGCTTCCGACAGACCTGGCGTTCGACGCGCCGGTGGATCCAGACGCACTCGATGAGGTCGCTCGATCGACCTTCCGCAAGAATGAAGATTTCTGCCTGGTGAGTTACGCCACGGGCCAAACGGATCGATTTATTCGTTGCCTGCTGCCGTTGCCCGTTCCTGCGCTGACCGACGAGTTCTGCTTCGGCGTATGGATGTCGGTCTCGGAAAGGAGCTGGAATGTCTATCGCGACGGATATGACAGTGGCCAATATGAGGACGAACTTTGCTTCGGGTATCTGATGCACGATATTCCCGAATACCCAAGCTCGATGCACCTACATGCCAATGTTGTATTCCAGCTTGGCAACATGCGCCCCAAGGTGTTTCTGCATGATGCAGATCATCCCTTGGTCGTCGCGCAGCGCGATGGGGTGGATGTGGAGCAGATCGAGCGCTGGGTTGCGCTAACGCATCGCCCTTAGGTTCAGCTCAGTCTACCCACATGCCGGTGCGCTTGTGCCAGTCGGCGATCGATTCTTCCGGGTAGACGTCGAACAGCTTGTCGTTCTTGCCGATCACCGGCTCGACCCAGCTCGCCTTGTATTTCAGCATCAGATGCACCTTTTCCGGCGGTACCGGCAGCTCGCTGTCGATCGCCGAGGCGAAGGGATGAACCAGATCCGGCCAGGTCGGGTCGTAGAGCCAGAGCGCCGAACCGCATTTGCGGCAGAAGTTGCGCTCGCCGGTCGACACCTCGCAATGCGGATGCTCGTCATCCTCTATCTCGGCCCGGTAGACGCCGAGGCTGCGCTTGCCCGTGATCTTGAGCGTCTCGTAGTCGGCGCCGAGATTGATGGCGAAACCGCCGCCGCCCTGCTGCTTGCGGCAGATCGAGCAGTAGCAGAGCATGAACGGCACCGGCGTGTTGCTTTCCACTTCGAAGCGGACAGCATTGCACCGGCAGGAGCCTTTGAGCAGGACAGGCATGGCGGGAGCTCCGTTTTCGTATCTCAATCTGTCAGCATGCCTTTGGTTGCGGCGATGACAAGGCCCACGCCGGATGAGATGATCGCGGCATGGACAATGCGCGCCTTGAAGAACTGTTCGAAAGCCTGGGGCCGATCAGCATCCGAAAGATGTTCGGCGGCAAGGGCATCTATTGCGACGGCGTCATCGTCGCCATCGTGCTGCGCGGCGAGCTGAAGCTGAAGGCCGACGAGCAAAGCGCCCCCGATTTCGAGGCCGCCGGCTGCCAGCAGTGGACCTACACCGGCTCCAGGCATGGCAAGCTGGTCGCCATGCCCTATTGGAGTATTCCCGACAGCGCGTTCGACGACCCCGACGAGATGGCGGTCTGGGCGCGCCGCGCCTATGAGGCGGGGCTGCGGGCGGGCAAGTAGACGCTACAGCGCCTTGGCGATCCTGGCCGCCAGCCGCGCATTGTTCTCGACCAGCGCGATGTTGGTCTTGAGGCTGCGGCCGCCGGTCAGCTCGAGGATTTTCGACAGCAGGAACGGCGTCACTGCCTTGCCGCTGACGTTGAGCGCCTCCGCCGCCTTCTGCGCCGCCTGGATGTAGCCATCCATCTCCTTGGCCGGGATCTCCTCGTTCTCCGGCACCGGGTTGGCGATCAGTATGCCGCCGCCGAGGCTCAGCGCCTGCCGCGTCCGGTAGAAATGCGCAATGTCCTCCGGCGCATGCAAGGTGAGCGGGGCGCGGAACGGCGAATGCCTGGACCAGAACGCAGGCATCGTCTCGCAGCCATGGCCGACGACCGGCACGCCGCGCGTCTCCAGCACTTCCAGCGTCTTTTCGATGTCGAGGATTGCCTTGGCGCCGGCCGACACCACGATGACCGGCGTGCGCGCCAGCTCGTCGAGGTCGGCCGAGATGTCGAAGCTCTTTTCAGCGCCCTTGTGCACGCCGCCGATGCCGCCGGTGGCGAACACCTTTATCCCGGCCATATACGCGGCGATCATCGTCGCGGCGACGGTGGTGCCGCCGGTGCGCGCTTGCGCGACGGCAAAGCCGAGATCGGCGCGCGACAGTTTCATGGCGTCGCCGGTCATCGCCAGCGATTCGCGCTCGCCGTCGGAGAGGCCGATCTTGATGCGGCCGGCGACCACCGCGATCGTTGCCGGTACCGCGCCATTGTCCAGGATGATCTTCTCGACATTGGCGGCCATGGCGCCGTTGTCCGGATAGGGCATGCCGTGGGTGATGATGGTGCTTTCCAGCGCCACCACCGGCCGTCCGGCGGCGAGCGCCTCCGCCACCGGCGGATGGATATCGATGAAGGGGCGGGCGGTTTCGGGCGTCATGATGGTCTCCAATACGGAGCGCGCGGCGCTCCGGCCGCCCTCATGCCACTTCCAGCGCCCCCGGCACAAGGGCCAGCATTTGCGCGAAGTTGGCGGCGCTGAAGGCGGGTACCGCCTCGGTGCTTTCGATGGCCAGGATGGAGGCGGCAATGCCTTCGCGCAGTGCCGCGCGCAGCGGCAGGCCATTGAGC
>NZ_RZSG01000362.1:0-5886 GCF_003997725.1 Mesorhizobium sp. M4A.F.Ca.ET.050.02.1.1 | reverse complement strand
GGCTCCACCGGCGAGGGACTGGTCAGCCGCGACGAAGCGCTGGCGCTCGCCGACGTCATCATCGACTTCACCACGCCGGCCGCGTCGGCTGAGCTTGCCGAGGCTTGCGCCTTGCGCGGCGGTCCGGCGCTGGTGATCGGCTCGACCGGCTTCGACGCCGCCGAACTTGCCGCGATCGCCGCCGCCGCGAAGAAGATCGCCATCGTGCGTTCCGGCAGTTACTCGCTCGGCCTCAACATGCTGACCGGGCTGGTCGAGCAGGCGGCGCGCGCGCTCGGCCCCGGCGATTGCGACATCGAGATATTCGAGGCGCATCACCGCTCAAAGGTCGACGCGCCCTCGGGCACGGCACTGATGCTGGGCGATGCGGCCG
Source organism: Mesorhizobium sp. M4A.F.Ca.ET.050.02.1.1 (assembly GCF_003997725.1). Taxonomy (NCBI): domain Bacteria; kingdom Pseudomonadati; phylum Pseudomonadota; class Alphaproteobacteria; order Hyphomicrobiales; family Phyllobacteriaceae; genus Mesorhizobium; species Mesorhizobium sp. M4A.F.Ca.ET.050.02.1.1. Next base: position 5,513 of record NZ_RZSG01000362.1, on the reverse strand, counting down.
CGCAGGGACGGGGCGTTGCGCTGGCAGACGCGGCGCGGCGCGGCCACGACGGCGTCACATTTGCACGTCCGTCCGGCGAGATCGGCTTCGCGGTGGCGCGCGGCGGCAGCATTGTCGGCGAGCACAGCGTCAGCTTCCTGGCCGACGGCGAGGTACTGACGCTGTCGCATTCGGCCGACGACCGCTCGATGTTCGCGCGCGGCGCCATGGCGGCCGCGCTGTGGGTCGCCGGTCGCCCACCCGGCGAGTACACCATGCGCGACGTGCTGGCTCTCGGCGCCTCCTAACCGGCAAACTCGCCGGGTTCCATTTCGGCAGCCGCTAAAATGACTGAAAGCCAGCTGAAAGCTTGGGCATGCCATCACAGCGTCGCGGCGCTTGCCGTGACCGGCCTGGGAGCGGCCGGCAAGGAAGAAAATGCGGCGTCGCCAGATAGCGCGTCGCCCAGGTGGAGGAATTTACGTGACCGGTTTCATCTCGAAGTGCGCCTTGCGTTCAGCGGCGCTGACGCTTGCCATTGTCGCCACGGGCGCCACGGCGGCATCAGCGGCCGACAAGATCACCATTATCGTCGGCGGCATGGAAAAGCAGATCTATCTGCCGGCCGTGCTCACCCAGCAGCTCGGTTACTTCAAGGACGAGGGGCTCGATGTCGAGTTGGTCAACTCGCGCGCCGGCGTCGAAGCCGAGAATGAATTGCTGGCGGGCGCCGTGCAGGGCGTCGTCGGCTTCTACGACCACACCGTCGATCTGCAGTCGAAGGGCAAGTACATCCAGTCGATCGTGCAGTTCAGCCAGGCGCCGGGCGAGGTCGAGCTGGTGTCGGCCAAGCACCCCGAGATCAAGTCGCCGGCCGACTTCAAGGGCGCGACCCTCGGCGTCACCGGCCTCGGCTCGTCGACCGATTTCCTGACCCAGTACCTGGCGGTGCGCAACGGCCTGAAGCCGGGTGACTACACGCTGCTGCCAGTCGGCGCCGGCAACACCTTCATCGCCGCCGTCAAGCAGGACCAGATCCAGGCCGGCATGACCACCGAGCCGACCATTGCCAAGCTGCTCAAGACCGGCGAGGCCAGCATCCTCGTCGACATGCGCACGCCGGAAAAGACCAAGGAAGCGCTGGGCGGACCCTATCCGGCGGCGTCCTTCTACGTACAGTCGGCCTGGATCGAGAGCCACAAGGAGGAGGCGCAGAAGCTCGCCAATGCCTTCGTCAAGACGATGAAATTCATCGCCACCCATTCGGCCGAAGAGATCGCCGACAAGATGCCGAAGGACTATTACGCCGGTAACAGGGACCTCTACGTCCAGGGGCTGGCCGGCGGCAAGGCGATGTTCACGCCGGACGGCCGCATGCCGGCCGACGGCCCGCCAACCGTGCTTAAGGTTCTCTCGACCTTCTCCAAGAGCCTGCAGGGCAAAGAGATCGACCTGTCGAAGACCTACACCACGGCATTCGTCGACGCCGCCAAATAGCATCGGTCGGCGACGGCGGACGCCCGGCCCGCCCTTGAGCAACAATGACTTGCGCCGCTCCGCTGAATCAATCCGGCAGCGGCGCCTTTCCAGATGCAGATGGACGACAAGCCAAAGGAGCTTGTGCCGCTGGCATCCATGCCCCATCACGACAGGAGTGTGCCATGCAACTGCAATCCATGGCGGCCGAGAAGCTGTCTCCAGCCGCGCCGCCGTCCGATGCCGCGATCGCCATTGATGACGTGACGCTTCGCTTCGTCACGCCCGACGGCCACATGATGACGGCGATCCGCGATTTCACCATGACGGTCGCGCGCGGCGAGTTCGCCTGTGTCGTCGGGCCGACCGGCTGCGGCAAGTCGACAACGCTCAACCTCGTCACCGGCCTGCTCAGGCCGACGACCGGCAATGTCCGCGTCATGGGCAAGCCCGTCACCGAGATCAGCCGCGACATAGGCTTCGTCTTCCAGGCCGATGCGCTGTTTCCGTGGCGCAGCGTCATCGACAATGTCGCCGCCGGCCCGCTCTATCGCGGCGTGTCCAAGGCGCGGGCCTATGAACGGGCGCGTGACTGGATCGGCCGCGTCGGCCTTGGCCGTTTCGAAAAGCACTATCCGCATCAGCTCTCGGGTGGCATGCGCAAGCGCGTCGCGCTGGCCCAGACCTTCATCAACCAGCCCAAGATTCTTTTGATGGACGAGCCGTTCAGCGCGCTGGACATGCAGACCCGCACCGCCATGCAGGACGAACTGCTTGACATGTGGTCGGAGCAGAAATCCTCGGTCGTCTTCGTCACGCACGACCTCGAGGAGGCGGTGGCGCTGGCCGACAAGGTCTATGTGCTGACGGCGGGGCCGGGCACGGTCAAGAGCGTCTACCGCATCGACCTGCCGCGCCCGCGCGTCATGGCCGACATCCGCTATGACCCGAAATTCGTTGAGATCGCCAAAGTGATCTGGAACGACCTTCGCGAGGAAGTGCAGCTCGGCCAGAGCCGCAGCCTGCAGACCGGCCATTAGACTTGGGCGGCTGACCCGCTCCAATGATTTGTTTTTCGCAATTCCGGACGGAAACCGCTTGGCACTTTTCCTGGAATTGCTCCGAGAGGAGACCGCCATGACCGCCATCTCTCCCACCGTTGACCGGGCCGCTGCCCGCAATACCTCCATCGCCGTCGCCGAAGCCCGGGCAAGGGTGCGGCTGCGACGCCGCCATGCACTGGTCATCGGCCTGCGCTTGGCTATCCTGGTCGTCTTCCTCGGCCTGTGGGAACTCGGCGCCGACTACAACATCATCGATCCATTCTTCTTCGCCAGCCCGTCCGGCATCTGGCAGCAGATCTGGTCGTGGGTCACCGAAGGCACCTCGCAAGGCCCGCTCTGGCTGCAGATTTATGTGACGCTGGAAGAAACATTCCTCGGCTTCGTCATCGGCGCTGTAGGCGGCATCGCTGCCGGCATCATACTTGGCCGCAACCGGCTGCTGGCCGACGTCTTTTCGATCTACATCAAGATCGCCAACTCGGTACCGCGCGTGGTGCTGGGCTCGGTGTTCATCATCGCGCTCGGCCTCGGCATGGCCTCCAAGGTCGCGCTCGCCGTGGTGATGGTGTTCTTCGTCGTCTTCGCCAACGCCTTCCAGGGCGTGCGCGAGGCGGACCGGTCGATGATCGCCAACGCACAGATCCTCGGTGCTTCGCCGTTCCAGATCACCACCTCGGTCATCATTCCGTCGGCGATGAGCTGGATCCTGGCCAGCCTGCATGTCAGCTTCGGCTTCGCGCTGGTCGGCGCCGTGGTCGGCGAATTCCTCGGCGCCAAGCAAGGCATGGGCCTGCTGATCTCGACGGCGCAGGGCGCCTTCAACGCCAATGGCGTGTTCGCGGCGATGATCATCCTGGCGGTGATGGCGCTTGTGGTGGAGTTCATCATCACCCGCTTCGAGGACTATGTCGTCAAATGGCGCCCGGCCTCGTTCAACGAGCAGGGGACATGAAGCTGTGATTGCTAGGCCAGGGGCAGCCGCACCTCGACCACCAGGCCGGCGGCCGCGCCATCCGCGAGGGTGACGCGGCCACCGGCATTTTCGGCCACCTCGCGTACGATGGCGAGGCCAAGGCCGCTGCCTTCCTCGGTTGCGTCGGCGAGGCGGTAGAAGCGCTCGAAGACATGCTCTCGCTCGTCCGCCGGGATGCCCGGCCCGTCGTCGGTGACCGTCAGCACCGCTTCGCCATCGATGGCGGCCAGTCTGACGGTGACGGTGCCGCCAGCCGGCGTGTAGCGCAGCGCGTTGTCGACCAGGTTGACGATCATCTCGCGCAGCATGGTGCCGTCGCCGACCACTGGCACCGGCCCGCTTTCGTCGAGCCCGAGATCGACGTTGCGCGCAAGCGCTGCCGGCGCTTGCGTCTCCAGCACATGGCGGGCGGCTTCCGTCAGGTCGATGCGATCGGCGCGCGGCCGCCGGCTTCCAGGCTCGGCCCGCGACAGGGTCAAGAGCTGTTCGGCCAGCCGCGCCAGCCGGCCGGAACTGGCCTGCAGCGCCACCAGCGCCTCCTGGCGCTGATCGGCCGCACTTTCGCGCAGCGCGTAGCTCGCCTGCGTCGACAGCAGCGCCAGCGGCGTGCGCAACTGGTGCGCGGCATTGGCGATGAAGCGCCGCTGCGCCGCCATCTGCCCCCGCACTCGCTCCATATAGGCGTTGAGCGCGTCGATCAGCGGCCGGATCTCGCTCTGCGCGCCAGTGACTTCGATCGGATCGAGGTCGCTGCGAGCCGGCGAACGCACGGCATCACGCAGCCTGATCAGCGGCGCCAGGCCGCGGCGCAAGCCGAGCAGCACGAAGACGCCGGCAATCGCCACCAGCATCAGCTGCTGGGCAAAAGCGTTGAACCACAAATGCCGTACCATCGCATCGTGTCCGGCAAGCGTGACGCCGACGGTGACGGAAATCGGCGAGTCCGCGCCGGCGCCGATCACCGCATGGCTGAAGGTCAGCAGCCGCAACGTGCGGTCGCGATAGGTCGCTTCCAGGCTCGGGCGATCCTGCGCCTCGGGCAGGTCGGGATAACCGGTCAGCAGCCGTCCGCCCGCGGTCTCGACACGATAGTAGACGCTGTCGCGGTCGCCGGTGTCGAACATCTCGATCGCTGCCGGCGGCACAGTGGCGTCGAGCACGCCGTCGACGATTGCGACCTGTTCGGCGATGGCGCGCGCCGAACCCACCAGCATGCGATCCGTCACCAGGTCGGCGGTCGCCAGCGCGTTGCGATGGCTGGTCCACAAATTAATGGTGGCGAGCCCGGCGAGCGGCAGCACCACCCAGGCAAGCAGCTGCAGGCGGAGGCTGCTAACCGGCATCGCGCAGCAGATAGCCAAGGCCACGCAGCGTGGCGATCTGAACGCGCGAACCCTCGATCTTCTTGCGCAGGCGATGCACATAGATCTCGATGGCGCTGGGGTCGGCGTCTGTTTCGAAATCAAAGATCGCCGACGACAGCGCCGCCTTGCTCACCGTGCGTCCCGCCTTGACCATCAGCTGCTCCAGCACGGCGTGCTCGCGCGGCGTCAGCGCCAGCGTCTCGCCGGCCAGCGAAAACAGCCGCGTGTTGGTGTCGAAGACGAGATCGCCGCAGGCAACGACAGGCGCGGTCCGGTCGTTGACGCGCCGCAACTGGACGCGGATGCGCGCCTCCAACTCCTCGACCTGGAACGGTTTGGCCAGATAGTCATCGGCCCCTTCGTTCAGGCCCTTGACGCGCCCGTCGAGGCTGGCGTTCGCGGTCAGCACGATCACCGGCACCCGGTTGCCGCGCGCCCTGAGCATGCGCAGCACGTCCAGGCCGCCCATGCGCGGCAGCGCAAGGTCAAGAATCACCAGCGCATGGTCGCCGGCGGCAAGCGCATGCTCGACATCCTCGCCGTCATGGACGATGTCGACGACATAATTGGCCTGGCGCAGCGTCTTGCCCAGCCAATCAGCCAGTTCGCGATTGTCTTCGACAAGCAGCAGCCGCATTTTCTATCGCAGTTCAGGTA
>NZ_RZSG01000361.1:0-5902 GCF_003997725.1 Mesorhizobium sp. M4A.F.Ca.ET.050.02.1.1 | reverse complement strand
CTTCCGCCAGGTCGGAGAAGCGGGTGAATTCGCCGTGGAAGGCGAGGCTGACCGAGCCGGTCGGGCCGTGGCGCTGCTTGGCCACGATCACCTCGGCCTTGCCGCGCATCTCGTTCATCTCGTTTTCCCACTTGACGTATTCCTCGGTGCCGAGTTTCGGCTCGCGGTTCTTGAGGTAGTATTCCTCGCGATAGACGAACAGCACCACGTCGGCGTCCTGCTCGATTGAGCCGGATTCGCGCAGGTCCGAGAGTTGCGGGCGCTTGTCGTCGCGGCTTTCGACCTGACGCGAGAGCTGCGACAGCGCGATGATCGGCACGCCGAGCTCCTTGGCCAGCGCCTTCAGGCCGGTGGTGATCTCGGTGATTTCCTGCACGCGGTTCTGCGAGGCGCGGGCGGAGGAGCCCTGCATCAGCTGGATATAGTCGATGACAATGAGGTCGAGGCCGCGCTGGCGCTTCAGGCGGCGCGCGCGGGCGGAAAGCTGAGCGATCGAGATGCCGCCGGTCTGGTCGATGAACAGCGGGATCTTCTGCATGGTCTGCGAGCAGGCGACCAGCTTTTCGAAATCCATCTCGGAGATCTCGCCGCGACGGATCTTCGACGACGAAATCTCGGTCTGCTCGGAGATGATGCGGGTGGCGAGCTGCTCCGACGACATTTCCAGCGAGAAGAAGCCGACGACGCCGCCATTGGCGGCCTTGAACGAGCCGTCGGCCTGCTGGGCAGGCACATAGGCCTCGGCGATGTTGAAGGCGATGTTGGTGGCGAGCGACGTCTTGCCCATGCCTGGGCGGCCGGCAAGCACGATCAGGTCGGAAGGCTGCAGGCCGCCCATGCGGCGGTCGAGGTCGCGCAGGCCGGTGGCGATGCCGGACAGGCCGCCATCGCGCATATAGGCGGCGTTGGCCATGTCGACGGCGGTCTTGACCGCGTCGGTGAAGCTCTCGAAGCCGCCGTCGTAGCGGCCGGTCTCGGCCAGCTCGAACAGCCGCCGCTCGGCATCCTCGATCTGGTCGGACGGCGACATGTCGACCGGGGCGTCATAGGCGATGTTGACCATGTCCTCGCCGACGGTGATCAGCGCGCGGCGCGTGGCGAGGTCGTAGATGGCGCGGCCATAGTCGGTGGCGTTGACGACGGTGACGGCCTCGACGGCGAGCCGCACGACATATTGCGCCACCGTCATGTCGCCGACCTTTTCGTCCGCGGGCAGGAAGGTCTTCAGCGTGATCGGGGTCGCGATCTTGCCCATGCGGATGAGCTCGGCCGCCACCTCGAATATCCGGCGGTGCAGCGGCTCGTGGAAATGCGCCGGCTTGAGGAAGTCGGAGACCCGGTAAAAGGCGTCGTTGTTGACGAGGATGGCGCCGAGCAGCGCCTGCTCGGCCTCGATGTTGTTCGGTGCCTCGCGATAGAGCGGTTGCTCCGCCACGCCGAATTTGCGCGCTGCCTCAGCCATGATGTCCCCGATTTCGATCCCGACCTCTCGATAGCAAGAACGAGATGAGTCGGTGCTGACCTTTCTGCATCACCCCAAGGCCAATCAGCCTTGATGCCCGCTGTTCACAGGAGCGGCAAACCGTCCACAGGACAGAATTCCCGTGCCCCGATTCCAGTTGACTCGGCAAGGTCGCGATTCTACGCGAAGCTGTGGAACAAATAAAGAACAAATTGTCATTCAAATATCCAGCGAGTCGCCCCAGTCCAGCCGTCGCGCGACCCTGAACGCGTCGCCGTCGCGCTTGCTGAACAGTGTCTCGCCGGCATTGCCGTCAGGCACGCAAAGCTTGAGCATCACCTTGCCGGAGCCGGCCTTCGGCGGCGCGATCACGCGCGCCGGGCGCGCTGGCGCCGGCCGCCGCGAGGCGGCGATGTAGATGAATTTCTCGTCCTCCCACGGCACGTCGGCGTCCTTGGCGAGGCGATGCAGGCGCGAGCGCGCGATGCGGCGCGAGAAATGGCACCAGTCGGGCTGGGCGAGCGGGCAGGGCGCCTCGTGCGGGCAGGGTGCCAGCACATGCGCGCCGGCCTCGATCAATTGCTGGCGCACGGCAAGAATGCGCTGCCAGCCGGCCGGCGTTCCCGGCTCGACGATCAGCAGCGTGCCGGCGGTCAACTGCCAGACTTGGCCAACCAGTTTGGGCAGCGAGGCCGGCACGATCTCGTCCAGCACATAAGCGGCGGTGACGAGATCGGCGGGTTGAAGATCGGCGAGATCGATGGTGGCGTCACCCGCAAGCCATTCCGTCCTGGCGGCGATCGCCTCGGCTGCCAGCGATTGGCCGATCTTGCGCACCGCCGCACTTGCCTCGAGCATCACCGCCGCTGCGAGATCGGGCCACAGGTCGAGCGTGGCCCAAAGCATCGTGCCAGGCCCTGCGCCGATATCGAGTAAGGTCCTCGGCTGGAAGTCGGGCCTTGCCTCGGCCAGCGCATCGAGGCTGGCGCGAACGGCGGCATAGGTCGCCGGCAGCCGCGTCGCCAGATAGGCTTTGACCGCCATATCCTCGGCCATGTGCAGGCGGCCGTCGCGCAGTTCCGCGCGATAGCGGTCGGACAGCGTCCTTGCCGCCTGTTTGAGCGCCTGCAGCGGCACATTTTCGAGCAGGCGCTCGACGCCTTGCCGGAGCGGGGCAGGGAGTTCCACGGCTCAGGCTCCCTCAGAACTGGATAGTTTCAGGCCGAATCGACCTGAAACTATCCAGTTCTAAATCAACGAGATAGAGCATGATGTCGTCCGAAAACCGTTTCACACTTTTCGGCATCATGCTCTCGGCGCGAGCAGGATGACCGAAGCCCCGGCGATGCAGAGCGCTGCTCCGGCGAGGTCCCAGCGGTCGGGGCGCACTCCTTCCACCAGCCACAGCCAGCCGAGCGATGCCGCAATGTAGATGCCGCCATAGGCCGCATAGGCGCGGCCGGCGGCCGACGTGTCGACGAGCGCCAGCAGTAAGCCGAACAAAGCGAGCGAGACGAGGCCCGGCGCCAGCCATAGAGGCGACTTTCCCAGCCGCCACCAGACCCAGAACGAGAAGCAGCCGGCGATCTCGGCAAGGGCGGCGGCGATGTAGATGAGGTAGGTCATGAAAAAGGTCTCGCGATGACGAGACCTTTTTCATGCTTGGGGAGCCTATGGCAAGGACAATGGGCCAATTGAACGCGATGCCGCCGGCGCCCTATTCCCCGTCCGCCACCTTCCTGCGGCGGGCGGGTTTGGCGGCCGCCGGTTCCTGCCGGGGGCCCATGTCGCGCATTTCCAGCGCCTTTTCGCATTTGGCCATGTAGTCGCGGGTGACCGGCAGCGTGTCGTTCTTCTTGGCGAGCTGGATCTGGAAGATCACCAGGTCCTGCCAGCGGAAGGCGGCCTCCGAGGCGGCGAGATAGAATTCCCACATGCGGCAGAAGCGTTCGTCATAGATCGCCTTGGCCTTGTCGCGGTTGGCGGCGAAGCGCAGGCCCCAATGCTTCAGCGTGTCGGCATAATGCAGCCTGAGCATCTCGATGTCGGTGACGACGAGGCCCGACTTTTCGATCGCCGGCATGACTTCGGAAAGCGCCGGTATGTAGCCGCCCGGGAAGATATATTTGCGGACGAAAGCGCTGGTCGCCCACGGTACGCCGGAACGGCCGATCGTGTGCAGCAGCATCACGCCATCGGGCTTGAGCAGCGTCGCCGACTTGTCGAAGAAGGTGCGGTAGTGGTTGACGCCGACATGTTCGAACATGCCGACCGAGACGATGCGATCGAAGCGCTCGTTGAGCGAGCGATAATCCTTGAGGTCGAAATGCACCCTGTCCTGCAGCCCTTGCACATGGGCTCGGTCGGTGGCGACGCCGTGCTGCTCGGTCGACAGCGTGACGCCTTGCACATCGACGTCGAAGGCCTTGGCGAGATAGAGGCCGAGCCCGCCCCAGCCGGAACCGATGTCGAGCACCGTCTGGCCGGCCTTCAGTCGGAGCTTGGCGGCGATGTGCCGCTTCTTGGCCGCCTGCGCCTCGTCCAGCGTCATGTCGGGCTGCTCGAAGTAGGCGCAGGAATACTGCATGTCGTCGTCGAGGAAGAGCCGGTAGAGATCGCCGGAGAGATCGTAGTGGCGCTGTACGTTGCGGCGTGAGCGCGACGCGGTGTTGATCTGCTGCAGCCGGCGGAAGGCGTGGCGCAGGCCTTCGATCGCCTTCGACCATGTCGCGTCGATGCCGCCGCTGCCCATGTTCTGGAAGGCAATGCGCATCACCCCAAGCACGCCGCCTTCGAGGATATCGAGTTCGCCGTCCATATAGGCTTCCGGTACCGCCAGCATCGGATCGAAGCTGATGGCGCGTTCGGCGTGCTTGGTCCTGATGTGCATGTGCACTGGCTCGCCGCTGCCGTCGCCGAAGACCACTGTCGAGCCCTTCGGCCCGGTCACCTTGAGATTGCCGGTGCGCACCAGGCGGTCGAGAAGGCGCTTCAACAGAATATTCATGACCAAATGTCCCCAACGTCAGACAGGATGGCCTGGCGCAGGGTCCCGAAATCGCAGTCGATTTCGCGCGGGGATCATGCGCCAAGTCAAAGGACTACGACGTCCTTTGTGCGTCCAAAGGACGCGCGACGCTGTAGTCTGCATCAAGATATAGGGGTTCGGAAAGTTCCATTTGGTATAAAAATGCCCGGGCGCGAGGCCCGGGCATTGGTCCAGTCGAAACCGGAGAGCGACAAGGCGTTTTCGAGCACCGCCGCGGCGCTCGATTGTGCCAGGTCAGGCGTTGTCTTCGCCGCCTTCGAACTCGGCGTTCGGGTCGAAGAAGTTTTCCGGCCGCGCATTGTCGTTGATGTCGTCGCCATAGATGGCTTCGGCCGTCGTCAGCGTCTCGCCCTTGGCCTGACGTTCGGCCTCGTCCGCGGTGCGGGCGATGTTGAGCGTGATCGTGACCTCGACTTCCGGATGCAGCGCGATCGCCACATTGGTGAGGCCGATGGTCTTGATCGGATGGTTGAGCTGAATCTGGTTGCGGTTGACCGAGAAGCCTTCCGCCGTCAGCAGGTCGGCGATGTCGCGGGTCGACACCGAGCCGTAGAGCTGGCCGGTCTCGCCGGCCGAACGCACGGCCACGAAGCTCTTGCCGTCCAGCTTTTCGGCGACCTGCGAGGCTTCCGACTTGCGCTCGAGGTTACGCGCTTCGAGCTGGGCCCGCTGGCCTTCGAACTTCTTCTTGTTGGCTTCGTTGGCGCGCAGCGCCTTGCCCTGCGGCAACAGGAAATTGCGGGCGAACCCATCCTTGACCTTGACGGTGTCGCCCATCTGGCCGAGGCGGGAAACGCGTTCGAGAAGAATGACTTCCATGGTTTTGTTCCTTCGTCTTGGCGTCGATCGCGGGGATCGGCGCCGGATTGATCTGGAACAGGTCAGGAAGCAAAAGGGGCGTTGCCGCCGTGTCGCTGTCCTGCCTGTCGCGGCAGTTAGAGGCTTTCGGCCTCAACCCGGGATTTGATGTCCACCCTGCGGCGCCCGTCGCCGTGGGGAAGAAGCGGGCGGCTGGCCGCCCGCTTCGGAAGTCTTAGCGAACCACGTAGGGCAGCAGGCCGAGGAAGCGGGCGCGCTTGATCGCCTTGGCGAGCTCGCGCTGCTTCTTCTGGCTGACGGCGGTGATGCGCGACGGCACGATCTTGCCGCGCTCGGAAATGTAGCGCTGCAGCAGACGCACGTCCTTGTAGTCGATCTTGGGCGCGTTGGCGCCGGAGAACGGGCAGGTCTTGCGGCGGCGATGGAACGGGCGCCGGGTCGGGATCTGGTTGATGTCGACCATTATTCTGCACCCCCTTCAACGCCTTCACGCGGGCGGCGCGGACCGCGCTCGCCATCGAAGCTGCGCGGCGGACGATCGCCACGGTCGCCGCGATAGCGGTCGCCGAGCG
>NZ_RZSG01000360.1:0-5903 GCF_003997725.1 Mesorhizobium sp. M4A.F.Ca.ET.050.02.1.1 | reverse complement strand
ACCTCGATGGTGAAGTCGACGTGTCCGGGAGTGTCGATGATGTTGAAGCGGTGCATCTTGCCGTCACGGCCCTTCCAGAAGGTCGTGGTCGCGGCGGACGTGATGGTGATGCCGCGCTCCTGCTCCTGCTCCATCCAGTCCATGGTGGCAGCGCCGTCATGGACTTCGCCGATCTTGTGCGACTTGCCCGTGTAGTACAGGACGCGCTCGGTCGTCGTCGTCTTGCCGGCGTCGATATGCGCCATGATACCGAAATTGCGGTAGTCTTCGATTTTGTATTCGCGGGCCATGGTAGGTGCCTCTCAGTCTCGTTCGCGCTTTACCAGCGGTAGTGCGCGAAGGCGCGGTTGGCTTCTGCCATCTTGTGGGTGTCTTCACGCTTCTTCACGGCCGTGCCACGGTTGTTGGCCGCGTCCATCAGCTCGCCCGAGAGGCGGTCGATCATGGTGGTCTCGTTGCGATTGCGCGCCGCGGTGATCAGCCAGCGGATGGCCAGTGCCTGGCGGCGCTCGGGGCGCACGTCGACCGGAACCTGGTAGGTGGCGCCGCCGACGCGGCGCGAGCGCACTTCCACATGCGGCGCGACATTGTCGAGCGCCTGATGGAAGACGGTGACCGGCTCCTGCTTGGTCTTGGCCTGGACCTGGTCCAGCGCGCCGTAGACGATGGTCTCGGCAACCGACTTCTTGCCGTCATACATGACGGCGTTCATGAACTTGGTGACGATCAGGTCGCCGAACTTCGGGTCCGGATTGATCTCACGCTTTTCTGCACTGTGACGACGGGACATGGCTTTTGTCTCTCAATCTCTCATGGCCCGGCGCAGTCAAAAAAAGCGCCGAAGCCGGAAAACCTTACTTCGGACGCTTGGCACCGTATTTCGAACGGCGCTGCTTGCGGTTCTTGACGCCCTGGGTATCGAGCACGCCGCGGATGATGTGGTAGCGCACACCCGGAAGGTCCTTGACGCGGCCGCCGCGAATCATGACCACGGAGTGTTCCTGCAGGTTGTGGCCTTCGCCCGGGATGTAGCCGATCACCTCGAAACCATTGGTCAGGCGGATCTTGGCCACCTTGCGCAGCGCCGAGTTCGGCTTCTTCGGCGTCGTGGTGTAGACGCGCGTGCAGACGCCCCGCTTCTGCGGGTTCTGCTGCATGGCCGGGACCTTGTTGCGCTTCACCGGCGCCAGGCGCGGCTTGCGGATCAGCTGGTTGACGGTAGGCATTAAACCCTCTTGTCTCTCAATTCCGTGTCTTGCCCGGTCAGGGCCGCTCAAAGCGTCGTTTCCATACGCAAATTCGGGCAACACACCGCGCCTCGCGGTCCTGCCCGAACAAATTGCAGAGGAAGCGGAAACCGCTTCATGCGCGCCGGAAATGTCTTTTCGCTCGTAAAACGAACCCTGTTTGAGGCAAACTCCAAGGCGTGTCGCCTCGAAAAGGAAAGCCTCACATCGGTTCTGACTGGGCGGCTTCTACTCGCAACCCTTCGAACCGTCAACCCCGCGCTGGCAAATATTGCGCGCGAACCGGGGCTTGGCAGCCATGCGAAAAACGCATGTAATTTTCTTGCGTCTTTTTGCAAGGGCGAGGAAGAAAGTGACCGGCTTTTGGCTGTCGCCGGCCCATGCTTCATGCCAAAAGGCGGCACGAGCCGCAGAAATGCCCTTGCCCCGCCCTTTGCCGAGAGGAATCAGCCCGTGAACGACAATGAGGAACGCCCGGTCACCATCATCACCGGCCGTGTCTGGAAGAAGAAAGGCGGCAAGCCGGAAGGCGTCCATGTGATGCTTGTGGCGCCCGACGACGATTCGGCGGTGCGCAAGGCGCTCGATTCGCTCGCCGCGGAAGGCTATGCCGAGGCCGAACTCGACCAGATCGGCGACATGGACGGCGCGCCCGATGACGAGCCGCATCTGTCGGCCTACCAGGGCGCGCTCGAAGGCGAAGTGTCGATCATCACGTTCGACGAGCCGATCTGACGATCGGCGCCGGCTTGCCCGGCGTCACTTCCCTGCTTAGAAACACCCACCTTTCCAAATCCTCGGAGTTCCCATGCCCTCGAACAAAGGTCCCATCAAGCTCGGCATCGTTGGCGTGGGCAAGATCGTCCGCGACCAGCATCTTCCGGCTCTGGCGAAAGACAGCGACTACCAGCTCATCGCCGCCGCCAGCCGGCACGGCAAGGTCGACGGCATCCCGAACTTTCCGACCATCGAGGCAATGCTCGACGCCGTGCCGGACCTCGACGCCGTCTCGCTCTGCATGCCGCCCCAGTTCCGTTACGATGCCGCGCGCGCAGCGCTCGAAGCCGGGAAGCATGTCTTCCTGGAGAAGCCGCCGGGCGCCACCGTCAGCGAGGTCGAGGACCTGAAGAGGATCGCCGGCAAGCATGGCGTTTCTCTCTTCGCCAGTTGGCACTCACGCTACGCGCCGGCGGTCGAGGCCGCGCGCGAATTCCTGGCCTCGGCCAGGATCAGCTCGGCGGCGATCATCTGGAAGGAAGACGTGCGCCGCTGGCACCCGAACCAGGAATGGATCTGGGCGCCGGGCGGCTTTGGCGTCTTCGATCCGGGCATCAACGCGCTGTCGATCGCCACCCACATCCTGCCGGCGATGTTCATCACCTCGGCGGTTCTCGATTTTCCGGAGAATCGCGCATCGCCGGTTGCCGCGCATGTCGCCTTCCGCACCTCGAATGGAGTGCCGGTGACGATGGAGCTCGACTGGCTGCAGACCGGTCCGCAGAGCTGGGACATCCTGGCCGAGACCGACAAGGGCAAGATGGTGCTTTCGGGCGGCGGCGCGAAGCTCGCCATCGACGGCAAGATCGTCCACGACGAGCCGGAAGCGGAATACCCGATGCTCTACAGTCGCTTCGCCGAGATCATCCGCGCCGGCGTCTCCGACGTCGATCTCGCGCCGTTACAGCACGTTGCCGACGCCTTCATGCTCGGCAAGCGCAATGTGGTCGAGGCGTTCTTCGATTGAGCTAAACTGAGAACCTTCTCGCCGTTATCCTATCGTCTTCGAACGGGATGTGCTCCTGTCCGAGGTTCAGAAACGATGGGCGCGGTTCGATCTCCGCGCTCCACCTCGTTCAGAACGTGTTGAACGGCAACCTCAAGGTCGTCGTGCCCCCAGCCAAGCTCGGCAATCTCGCCATACCGGACGAAATGCGAGCGGTCGAAGCCGTATTCGAATTCATTGTAGGAAATCACGCTTCGGCCGATCAACGCGACCACCCAAACGCGCCGGTCGTCCCCTGCCGGAGAGCGATGCGTCCATAGCTCCGGGTCGATGCCGAACACGTCCCAGAGTCTTCTCTGCGCAATATTCATGCGCTCTCGCCCCGCGTTGATCAGGTCCCAAAGAGCCGCCTCGTCCATCTGTCCAACCCCTTCACTCGACGATCGCTATCGCAAAGCCGTCATAGCCCTTGGCGCCGACGGTCTGGATGGCGGTGCCGTCCAGTCGCCTCTCGCCCCCAATGAACGAGAACGCCGCGCGTGCGCCTTCGACATTGGCGTCGCCGCTATCTTCCTGCACCACAGCGCCGTCACGAATGACGTTGTCGCAGACGATGACCGTTCCAGGCCGTGACAGCTTCATTGCCCAGTCGAGATAATTCGGATTGTTCGGCTTGTCGGCGTCGATGAAGACCAGATCGAACGGACCCGCGTTTTCGCCACTCAGCGCGGCGAGCGATTGAAGCGCTGGACCGATGCGCAGATCGATCCGGTCTGACACCCCTGCCCGCTCGAAATTCGAGCGTGCGACCCTGGCATGGTGCGGATCGAGCTCCAGCGTCACGACCTTTCCATCAACGGGCAGTCCCCGCGCCATCCAGATTGTCGAGTAGCCGCCAAGGGTTCCGATTTCCAGCACCCTTCTCGCGCCGCGGATGCGCACCAGCAACGACAATAGCTTGCCCTGCGCGGCGGAGACATCGATCGCCGGCAGGCCCTGATTGCGGTTTGCTGCGAGCACCGCGTCAAGCACGGGATCCGCCTCGAACAGGGAAGCAACGATGTAGTCGTCGACGGCCGTCCAGGTCTTCTTGCTCATCATAGTTCCTCGTGGCCCAAATGCGAAAAGGGGCCACATAGGGCCCCTTTCCTTCTTCTCTTCTCATCCCGCGCTTACTGCGCGGCGGTGACCATGTCGGTCAGCATCGGCTCGGCGACCTCGACGCCAGAGGCCTTGCGGCGCTCGTCGATGATCAGCTCGTCGCGCGAGGTGGCGATGCGCCGGATCTGGCTCATCGTGCCGCCGGTGCCGGCCGGGATCAGCCGGCCGACGATGACGTTTTCCTTCAGCCCCTGCAGCATGTCGGTCTTGCCGGCAACCGCCGCTTCGGTCAGCACCCTGGTCGTCTCCTGGAAGGAGGCGGCCGAGATGAAGGACGGCGTCTGCAGCGATGCCTTGGTGATGCCGAGCAGCACCGGCTGACCTTCGGCTGGCTTCTTGCCGTCCTCGATCAGCCGCTCGTTGACCTCTTCCAGCTCGATCACGTCGACGTGGTCGCCCGGAATGTAGGTCGAGTCTCCCTGCGTGGTGATCTCGACCTTCTGCAGCATCTGGCGAACGATCACCTCGATGTGCTTGTCGTTGATCGACACGCCCTGCAGGCGGTAGACCTCCTGGATCTCGTTGACGAGGTAGGAGGCAAGCGCCTCCACGCCCTTGATCGCCAGGATGTCGTGCGGCGCCGGGTTGCCGTCGAGGATGTAGTCGCCCTTCTCGATGACGTCGCCGTCTTGGAGATGGAACGGCTTGCCCTTCGGGATCAGGTATTCGACCGGCTCGAGCGTCGAGTCATGCGGCTCGATGATGATACGGCGCTTGTTCTTGTAGTCGCGGCCGAAGCGGACCGTGCCATCGATCTCGGCGATGATGGCGTGATCCTTCGGACGACGTGCCTCGAACAGTTCGGCAACACGCGGCAGACCGCCGGTGATGTCCTTGGTCTTGGCGCTTTCCATCGGAATACGCGCCAGCACGTCGCCGGGACGGACATGCGCGCCCGGCTCGACCGAGAGGATTGCCTCGACCGAGAGCAGGAAGCGGGCATCGCCGCCCTTCGACAGCTTGCCGACCTTGCCCTTGGCGTCGTGCACGATGATCGCCGGCTTCAGGTCGTTGCCGCGCGGCGTCGAACGCCAGTCGATGACCTCGCGCTTGGTGATGCCGGTCGATTCGTCGGCCGTTTCCTGGACGGAAATGCCGTCGACCAGATCCTCGAACGCCACCTTGCCCTCGATTTCGGTGAGGATCGGGCGGGTATAGGGATCCCACTCGGCGATGCGCTGGCCGCGCTTCACCTTGTCGCCATCGTCCACGAAGAGGCGCGAGCCGTAGGCAACGCGGTGCGTGGCGCGTTCCTTGCCGGCCTCGTCGAGGATCAGCACCGCCATATTGCGGCCCATGACCATCTGCTGGCCGTCGGAGTTGCGCACCACGTTGCGGTTGCGGATCTCGACCTTGCCTTCATAGGAGGCTTCGAGGAACGAAGAGTCCACCACCTGTGCCGTGCCGCCCATGTGGAAGGTACGCATGGTGAGCTGCGTGCCCGGCTCGCCGATCGACTGCGCCGCGATGACACCGACGGCCTCGCCCTGGTTGACAGGGGTGCCGCGGGCGAGGTCGCGTCCGTAGCAGACCGCGCAGACGCCGGTCCTGACCTCGCAGGTCAGCGCCGAGCGGATGCGCACCGACTGCACGCCGGCCTTCTCGATCTGCTCAACGTCGCGTTCGTCCATCAGCTTGCCGGCCTTGACCAGCACTTCGCCGGAGACCGGATGGTTGATGTCGTCGAGCGCCGTGCGGCCGAGCACGCGCTGGCCGATCGAAGCGACGATCTGGCCGGCATCGACGATCGGCTGCATGGTGAGGCCCTTGTC
>NZ_RZSG01000035.1:0-20644 GCF_003997725.1 Mesorhizobium sp. M4A.F.Ca.ET.050.02.1.1 | reverse complement strand
CGGTACGGCCGGGACGGAGCGCTGGAGCTGGTGGCGCCGTTCGGGCTGGACGATGTGTTTTCGTTCCGGATTACACCGAACCGGGTGATGGACAACCAGCGGACGCATGAGGCGAAGGGGAAAAGGGCGCAGGAGTGCTGGCCAGAGATTGAGGTGGTGCCGTGGTAGGATATGTAAGCGCGAGGCGCCCCCCTCTGCCCTGCCGGGCATCTCCCCCACAAGGGGGGAGATCAGCAGCTTTGACGCCGCGCCTTTCCTTCAAACGTTCGTAATTGGCGAAAGCGGCGGTGACAGCCAATCTCCCCCCTTGAGGGGGAGATGTCCGGCAGGACAGAGGGGGTGCCTCGCACCAGCACCTCAACAAAAGGGGCGCCGAAGCGTCCCTTTCCATTCAGCATTCTGCGTACTCACCCATTCACCAGCGCCATCAGCTCCTCGGTATAGCGCTTGCCGACCACCTTATCCGGCGACAGCGCGTCGCCGATGGCAGCCACCTCCGCAGCACTCAATTCGACCCCGGCTGCTGCCGTGTTCTGCTCCAGATGGCGGATTTTCCGCGCGCCGGGGATCGGCACGATGAAATCGCCCTGGTGCAGCACCCAGGCGAGCGCCAGTTGTGCCGATGTCACGCCCTTCTCCGCCGCCATCTTTTCCAGTGTGGCAACAACCTTGGCGTTGGCTGCCATGGCTTCGGCCTGGAAGCGCGGCAGGCCGAGGCGCCAGTCGCCGGCGCCGAGGACATCGGGCTTGGCGATCGTGCCGGTGAGCAGGCCGCGTCCCAGCGGGCTGTAGGGCACAAAGCCGATGCCGAGCTCGCGGCAGACGGCGAACACCTCATCCTCGGGGTCGCGGCTCCACAGCGAATATTCGCTCTGCACCGCCGATATCGGGTGCACGGCATGCGCCCGGCGGATGGTCGTCGCACTCGCCTCCGAGAGGCCGAGGGCGCGGACCTTGCCCTCGCGCACCAGCTCGGCCATGGCGCCGACTGTGTCCTCGATCGGCACGTTGGGGTCGACACGGTGCTGGTAATAGAGGTCGATCACATCGGTATTCAAGCGCTTGAGCGAGGCCTCGGCCACTGCCTTGACATGTTGGGGGCGGCTGTCGACGCCGGCCATGCGGTCGGTGCCGCTGCCCTCCTCCAGGATCTTGAAGCCGAATTTGGTGGCGATCGTCACCTTGTCACGCACCGGCTTCAACGCCTTGCCGAGCAGGATCTCGTTCTCGTAGGGGCCATAGACCTCGGCCGTGTCGAAGAAGGTGACGCCGATCTCGATGGCGCGGCGCAGCGTGGCGATCGCCTCGGCTTCCGGCTGGCCGCCATAGCCGAAGCTCATGCCCATGCAGCCGAGGCCGACGGGGAAGACTTCGAGTTCAGTTCCAAGCTTGCGGGTTTGCATGGCGCATCTCCTTGTTGCGATGGGGGAGAAATAGTGCCTTGCACGCCGTTCGATAATCATGTCTCTTTCGCACAACTTGTTCCAAAAGATAGATCAATGAACCGAACGAACCTTTCCCAGCTCGCGGTGCTCGCCACGGTCGCCCAATGCGCCAGCTTCCGCGGCGCCGCGCGCGAGCTCGGCATTGCGCCGTCGGCAGTCAGCCACGCGGTGTCGAGCCTGGAGGCCCGGCTCGGCGTGCGGCTCCTGGCCCGCAGCACGCGCAGCGTGGCGCCGACAGAGGAGGGCGCGCAGTTGCTCGAACGGCTGCGGCCAGCATTGTCCGAGATCGACCTTGCGCTGGAGACGGCGGTAGAGGCGCGCGACCGACCGGCCGGCAACCTGCGGCTGACCGTGCCGCGCACGGCAGCGCACCTGACGCTGACGCCGAGGCTCGGCGCCTTCGCCGTCGCCTATCCCGACATCGTGCTGGAAATTGTCATCGAGGACCGCTTCACCGATGTCGTCGAGGGCGGCTTCGACGCCGGCGTCAGGCTCGGCGAGAGCCTGCAGCGCGACATGATCGCGGTGCGCATCGGCCCGGATCTTCGCGGTGCCGTGGTCGGCGCGCCGTCCTATTTCGCGACCAGCCCCAAGCCGAGCCACCCGCGCGAGCTTGCCGACCACCGCTGCATCCGCTTCCGCTTTTCCAGCGGCATCCTCTATCGCTGGGAGTTCGAGAAGGACGGCGAGGAGATCGAGATCGCTGCGCAAGGGCCGCTAATCCTCGACGAGGACCATCTGATCGCCCAGGCGGCGGTCGGCGGCGCCGGGCTCGCCTTCGTCTTCGAGGACTATGTCCGCACCCCGCTCGCAACCGGCAGGCTGATCCGCGTGCTGGATGACTGGTGCCCATCCTTCGACGGCTTCTTCGTCTATTATCCGAGCCGTCGGCAGATGCGGCCGGCGCTCAGGGCTTTCGTGGATTTCTTCAAGGTGAGCGGGTAGGCGCGCTGCAGGCCCGCGGCGAAACCATCGCTCCAAGGTTGGTCGCCAACCTTATTGGCCGCCGCCGGCGCCCGGAATTGTGTGGAGAGTGGGGCATAGGGTAGCCTGGAAGAAAGCTGACCTCAGCGGCGTTTTTCGGCCATGGAATCGTCAATCACCAACACCTCCACCCGCTACGGCTGGGCAACGATCATCCTGCACTGGCTGATCGGGTTGATCTTCATCGGCCAGTTCGTGCTCGGCTTCGCGATGATGCGGATCGAAAGCCAGCGCACCGCCTTCGAGCTGATCCAGCTGCACAAATCCTTCGGCTTCCTGCTGCTTGGCTTGATCATCCTGCGCGTCGCGTGGCGGCTCGGCAATGCGGTGCCACCCTTGCCGTCATCGGTCGGCACCCTGGAGCGGCGGGCAGCACCACTCGCGCATATTCTGCTCTATGCCTTCCAGATCGCGCTGCCTCTGTCCGGCTGGGCGCTGGTGTCGGTCTCGACGCTGGAAATCCCCAGCATGCCATTCAATCTGTTCGTGATGCCCAACCTGCCGCTGGCCGTATCCGACGCGGCGGAGAGCTTCTGGACGGCGGCGCACTGGTATCTTGCCTATGCCGGCATCGCGCTTGTCGCGCTGCACATACTGGCGGCAGTGCGCCACCATTTCTGGCTGCGCGATAGCGTGCTTGCGCGCATGATCACGCCTTCGTCAGGTGAGGAATAGAACGGCATCGTCATTCGTTGGTGAGGCGAGAAGGCAGCAATGCGCTGCCTCAGCAAAAGGACCATCCCCATGCATGCGCGGATCCTCGGATACGCGGCCGTTGCTGCTTGCCTTGCCATGCCTGTTTACGCGGCAGTGGCGCTCAGCGACGCCGCCGGCAGCTACACGATCAGCCCGGCCGCATCGAGCATCCGTTTCACCATCGGCAAGGCCGGCGGCGGCGGGTTCGACGGCGCCTTCGCCCGCTTCAAGGGCAGCATCCGCATCGATGACGCCAATGTCGAACGCTCGCAGGTCAACCTCACCATCTATCCCGAGAGCGTCGGCACCGGCCAGAACCGCATCGATGCCTTCCTGCGCTCCGACGCGGTGTTCGACAGCGCCAACAGCCCGGAAATCCAGTTCCGCTCGACCAGCGTGACCCGTACCGGCGACACGACGGCCTTGGTCACCGGCCGGCTGACGGCGCGCGGCAAGACGTTTCCGGAAAAATTCACCGCCGAGCTCAGCAGCCTCAAGGCCGGCACGATCAAATTCCACGTCACCGGCAGGGTGCTGAGGTCGCGCTACGGCATGGATGTCGGCACGCCGATCTATTCCAACGTCGTCAACTTCGACATGACGCTGACGGGCAAGAGGGGCTAGTTCCAAGCTCGCCCCCCTCGGGTTCGTCATCCCAGGGCGAAGCAAGGAGCGAAGCGACGCGCGCAGACCCGGGGATCCATTCCGTGATGCTAAGGCGTTGCAACGGTTACAGAATTCTGCACCGTTGCACCTTACGTCACAGGTCACGGAATGGATCCTCGGGTCAAGCCCGAGGATGACGAAGACGCTTTGTGACCCGCGTCTGCGATTGGCTTTTCCCCTGAATTGGGGCACACCTCCATGATGCAATTCGACATGGAGAAGCGTGATGTTCCGATGGGGTGTTCTGTCGACGGCCAAGATCGGCCGCGAGCAGCTGTTGCCGGCGATCGTCGAGGCGGAGAACGGCGTCCTGTCGGCGATCGCCAGCCGCGATCTGGCGAAAGCCCGGGCGCTCGCCGACCGTTTCGGCGCGCCGCATGCTTTCGGCTCCTATGAGGAACTGCTCGCGTCGAAGGACATCGACGGCGTCTACATCCCGCTGCCGACCTCGCAGCATGTCGCATGGACGGCGAAGGCGATCGTAGCGGGAAAACATGTGCTGGTCGAGAAGCCGCTGGCGCTCGACGCCAAGGACATCGCGCCGCTGATCCAACTGCGCGATGAGAAGAAAGTGCTGGTGTGCGAGGCCTTCATGGTCATCTACCACCCGCAATGGATCAAGGTGCGCGACCTCATCGCCAGCGGCGCCATCGGCCGGCTGCGCCATGTGCAGGGCGCGTTCTCCTATTACAATGTCGACCCCAAGAACATGCGCAACCAGCTCGACCTCGGCGGCGGCGCGCTGCCCGACATCGGCGTCTACCCGACGGTGTCGACACGCTTTTCGACCGGCAAGGAGCCGCAGCGCGTGCAGGCGACGATCGAGCGCGACAAGACCTTCGGCACCGACATCTATTCCTCGATCCGCGCCGATTTCGGCGACTTCGAACTGTCCTTCTACCTGTCGACGCAGATGGCGGCGCGGCAGGTGATGGTGTTCCACGGCGAGAAGGGTTTCATCGAGGTGTTCTCGCCGTTCAATGCCGGGCTCTACGACCACCATCGGGTCGAGTTGCACAACCAGAACCACACCGAGGCGCAGGTGTTCCGCTTCCCCGGCACGCAGCAGTACCGGCTGGAGGTCGAGACCTTCGCCAGGGCGGCGCAGGGCGGCAAGGAGCGCGTCTTCACGCTGGAGGAATCGGTGCTCAACCAGAAGGTCATCGATGCCATCTTCCGCGCCGGCGGCAAGGACGGCTGGGAAGCCGTCTGACCTCTGCATTAAGAAAGCCGGCTAATCCTGGGAGGAGAAATGGCTGACGCGGACGTGATCATTGTCGGCGCGGGGCTGGCCGGCCTCGTCGCCGCGGCCGAGCTGGCCGAGGCCGGCAAGAAGATCATCATCGTCGACCAGGAACCGGAGCAGTCGCTGGGCGGCCAGGCCTTCTGGTCGTTCGGCGGTTTGTTTCTGGTCGATTCGCCGGAGCAGCGGCGCATGCGCATCCGCGATTCGCACGATCTCGCGCTGGAAGACTGGATGGGCACCGCGGCTTTCGACCGCGCGGAAGATTTCTGGCCGCGCAAATGGGCCGAGGCCTATGTCGGCTTTGCCGCCGGCGAAAAGCGTTCCTGGCTGATCGAACGCGGGCTGAAATTCTTTCCCGTCGTCGGCTGGGCGGAACGCGGCGGCGGCAATGCCATCGGCCACGGCAATTCGGTGCCGCGCTTCCACGTCACCTGGGGCACCGGCCCCGGCGTACTCGAACCTTTTGTCCTGCGTGTGCGGGAAGCGGAGAAACGCGGGCTGGTCCAGTTCAAATTCCGCCATCGTGTCAATGAGCTGACGCGAACGGGCACGACCGTCGATGGCGTGCGCGGCGACATCCTCGAGCCAAGCAGCGTCGAGCGCGGCCGCAAGAGCGCGCGCGACATCGCCGGCGATTTCGAACTGCACGCGCAAGCGGTGATCGTCGCCTCCGGAGGCATCGGCGCCAATCACGAGCTGGTGCGCAAGAACTGGCCGCATCGGCTGGGTACCGCGCCCAAGCGGATGATCACCGGCGTGCCCGACCATGTCGATGGCCGCATGCTGGCGATCACGGAGGCGGCCGGCGGCTCGATCATCAACCGCGACCGCATGTGGCACTATGTCGAGGGCATCAGGAACTGGGCGCCGATCTGGACCGACCACGCGATCCGCATCCTGCCCGGCCCGTCGTCGCTGTGGCTCGACGCGCGCGGCAAGCGCCTGCCGGTGCCGCTCTATCCGGGCTTCGACACGCTGGGCACGCTCAGCCACATTATGCGCACCGGCTTCGACTATTCCTGGTTCATCCTGACGAAGAAAATCATCCAGAAGGAGTTCGCGCTGTCCGGCTCCGAGCAGAACCCGGACCTGACGGGCAAGAGCTGGCGCCAGGTGCTGGGCCGCGCGACGTCAGGCATTCCCGGCCCGGTCAAAGCCTTCATGGAGAAGGGCGAGGATTTCATCGTCGAGGCCGACCTTTCGACGCTGGTCAAGCGCATGAATGCGCTGGCTGGCGGCGAGCCGCTGCTCGATGTCGCCGAGGTCGAGCGCGAAATCCGCGCCCGCGACCGGCAGCTCGACAATCCGTTCTCGAAAGACATGCAAATCACGGCACTGCGCGGCGCCCGCGCCTATATCGGCGACAAGCTGATCCGCACCACCAAGCCGCACAAGATGCTCGATCCGGCGAACGGCCCGCTGATCGCGGTGCGGCTCAACATCCTCACCCGCAAGACGCTGGGCGGCCTGCAGACCGATCTGGACAGCCGCGTGCTCGATGCCGGGGGCCAGCCGGTCCCCGGCCTCTATGCGGTCGGCGAAGCCGCCGGCTTCGGCGGCGGCGGCGTGCATGGCTATGCCGCGCTGGAAGGCACATTTCTCGGCGGCTGCATCTTCTCCGGCCGCAGCGCCGGGCGGGCGGCGGCCAAGGCGGTCGCCTGAGGGAAGACCGGCCCCCGCAGGCGCGGACGCCGTACCAGGGTCAACCTGCGGACTAGGCTCCTACGCCGCCGAGCGCCAGATGCAAGGTCTCAGCGAAGCGATCGGGATAGTGCCCAAAACCCATATGGTCGCCGGGAAAGGCGGCGCGCTTGACACCGAGCCTGTCGGCCAGCGCCTTGCCCATGCCGTCGATCGGCTGGCCGACGGACTCTTCGCCGATACCGACTACGACAGCGGCGCCACGCAGCGCCTCGACGTCGGGACGGTACAGCGAGAGCGGCATGACGCCATGCGCCAGCCAGTATTCGAAATTGCTGCTGACGCGCGCAAAAGTCTCGGCCTCTTCGGGTGTCGGTTCAAACGGCGGCGGCGCATCCTGGGTCTCAGCATCGTTCGGCCCTGCTTCACCTTGATCCGGCCCTTCGGACAGGCCGTTCTCGCTGAAGAATTTCCGCATCGCCGCCCCGACGCCTTGGCTGCGATAGGTATCGTGCAGGTCGCGCATGCCGGCCAACGCATGCGACGGGTCGTCAAGCAACATCATGCTGGGCGGTTCGTGCGCCACCAGCGCCCGCACTTGGCCAGGATGGCGGGCGGCGAGATTGAGCCCGATCTGGGCGCCGCCGCTGGTACCGAACACATAGGCAGGCCCGGCGCCGAGCGCCTCGATCAGCCGCGCGGCATCGTCGCCATGGACATCGAGGTTCTGTTCCTCAGGCTGCTCGTCGAAGGTGCTGCGCGAATTGCCGCGCGGGTCGTAGGCGACCACCGTGTATCGGTCGGCGAGACGGCCAGCCAACCCGGCGAAAACACCGGCGTCCTGCGGTCCGCCGGGGATGATCAGCAGCACGGGGCCGGAGCCGGGCGTCTCGTAATACAGGCTGGCGCCCGGCACTTTCAGCGTCGACGATTGGAGGGTCATTCCATCTCTCCCGTTGCTTCTCAAGATTCGGTCTGGCGCGCCGGTCATTTGCCGGCGACAACCATGCGGTTGCCCTCGCTGTCGCGGAACTCGGCAACGGTGCGGCCAGGCTGCCACGGAGCTTCCTGAGGCTCGGTGATGATTTCGACGTCGCGCGCCCTCAACGCGGCGATTGTCGTTTCGACATCGCCATCGACCAGAACCAGCACTGGTTCGACCCCCGGCGCCTCATCGGCGCGTCTGATAAAATGCAGGTTGGTGACGGCGTCGGGAAATGCCAGCTCGATCCAGCGCCAGCCGCCGTCGCCCATCGGTTGGTCGGCTGCCACCTGGCAGGCGAAATGGTCGGTGTAGAACGCCTTGGCGCGGTCCTGATCGAATACCGGAAGTTCGGCAAACTGGATATGCATGATGTCTCTCCTCATCGCGGAGGCCGCCGCGCGGCCTCGACGGATGAAGGACGACGCAGATGCGCAAAAAGATTCGGAAACCCTGAGAATCTTTTCGATGCTGCGGAACGTCTTCTGTGTGCAAACCCAGAAAAGGAGATGACAATGGGCTACAGTCTCATCCGCTACGGCGTGAAGGATGAAAGCATCGCCGAAAACCGTATGCTGGTTGCAAAGGTGTTCGAGGCGCTCGACGAAACGAAGCCGCTATCCGTGCGCTACCTCGTTCTGGAGCTGGAGAATGGCGAGTTCGTGCATCTTGTCGGGTATGACAAGGACAGCGCCGCCCTGACCGGGCTCGACTCCTTCAAGACTTTCGGCGCCGACCACGCCGAGCGGCGGTCCGGCCCTCTCGCCAGATCGGCGGCAAAAATCGTCGGCAACTATCGTATGCTGGACAATGCCGTTGAGGCCATGCCGGCCTGACCTCAGTGCCGGCGCGGCCTTGGCGCCGTGCCGCAGCCTGCTCGGGAATGAACGCAATGATGTCATCGAAATTCGACCGGGCGGCGCTGGACGCGATGCTGCCCGGCCTGCGTCCGAAGCTGCACCGCTACGCAGCCCGCATGGCCGGCTCCGTCATCGACGGCGAGGACATCGTGCAGGAGACGGTGCTGAAGGCGCTGCAGGCGATCGACGGCAACGCCGCAGTCGACCGTCCGGAGCAATGGCTGTTTCGCATCGCCCACAATGCGGCGCAGGACCATCTGCGCCGCCGCCAGCGGGAGCGTTCCCGCTTAAGCGAGGCCGATATGACCGGAGTGGAAGACCTCTCCGCCAGCGCGGAGGCGAGGCTTGCGGCTGCCACCAGCCTGCGCACTTTCATGCAGCTCACTCTGCCGCAGCGCAGCGCCGTTATCCTGGTCGACGTGCTCGGCCTCAGCCTTTCCGAAACCTGCGAAGCGACGGGCGCGACGCTGGCCGCCACCAAGGCGGCGCTGCATCGCGGGCGGGCCGAGTTGAGGGCGTTGGCAGCAGCGCCGGAAGAAGCCGTCATGCCGGCGCTCGATGCCGACGACGAGCGGCGACTGCGCCACTACGTCGACCTGTTCAACGCGCGCGACTTCGACGCCGTCAGGGCGCTGATCGCCGAGGATATCCAGCTCGAAGTCGTCAACCGCACGCGTCTCAGAGGCAAGAAGCAAGCCTCGACCTATTTCGGCAATTACGACCGCGTCAGCGATTGGGTGCTCTCGCTCGGTTTTGTCGACGGCCGGCCGGCGATCCTGATCCGCGATCCGCGGACTCCGGACGGCGCGGTCCGCGGCTTCATGCTGGTCGAGTGGCGCGGCGAAGAGGTCGCGGCTATCCGCGATTTCCGCTACGCGCCCTACTGCCTGGCGGATGCGGATATCCGTCTGATCGACTGAACGGAAGCGAGGCGCCATCACTGCCCGAACAGGTCGGTGGGCATGCCGGATCGGGCCACTAGGCCGTACCGGGAAGGCAACGCAGGCGGGGCGGCCCCTAGGCCGTCCCGTCGAACTGGCTGGCTCCGACGCGGCGGCATCCACCTCGCGCCGACACCCGTCGGTCACTGATCGACGACCAGCCGTAGCGCCCGCGATGCCGGCTGCAGCTGGACCTGCCTGCCCCAGTCGAAGGCGATGAAATCCTGCTCGATGCCGTCGGCGAAGATGACGCCGCCGTCGTTCATCCGCGATGTGATCAGAAGCGGGTTCTCGGTGATCTTGCCGGCACGCAAATTGGTGGTCGTGGCGACGCTCGGAAACGGCTCGCGCACCCAGAAGCCCACCGCGTGCTCTTCGCGGCCGAGCGACAGGTCGAGATGCGTCGCTTCCATGATCGAGCGCGCCCAGCCTGTCGCGCCGGTGCCGGAGGCGACGATGAGGCCGCTGGAGGAATGGTTTTCCGCCTCGCCCCCGGCCTCGATCCGGTAACGGGCCGACTGGTGGCTACGGTGGCCTACGAAGATCTCGTTGAGCGCGAGGAGCGTTTCGCCTCCGTCGAGCTCGGCCTGAACCATGGTTCGCGCTTCGATGCCGACATTGCCGGCTATGCTGGCGGCGAGCAGCTTGCCCAGCCGGCCGACGCCGATGCGCACCAGCACACCGTCATAGAGATCCGGCGCCGGATTGACGCCGAGCACGGGCTGGCCGTCGAGGTACTTGGCGACATTGGCGACCAGCCCATCCTGTCCCACCGGCACGACAACGTCGTCGGCCGCGAACAGGAAACGGTCGAGGTGGGCGCGCTTGACCAAGGTCTGGCGCCAATCCGCCGGCACCGAGGCCCGTGCCGCGCCCAGCACGGCATGGAAGTTGTCGTGCCGGACCTCGACATCCTCGAGACGCTGGCCGCGCGTCTGCAGGAAGAAGCGTGCCTGGTCGCGCGTCGCGTGGCGCGCGACCAGAAGCTCGTAGTCGGTCTCTCGCGTCACGAAGACCGCGCGGGGTCGGTTCGCCGCCATGGTTCGCCCCCTCAGCGGGCCTCGATCACCGCCGGGCTCTTGCGGAATTCGCCGAGCACGGTGGCGAGCAGGTCCGGCGTCACGTTGACGTGCTCGATCTTCTCCAGCTTGCCGGCGAGCTGCTGGGCGGCGAGGCCGAGCAGGATCGCGGGCGGCAGGTCGCGGTAGATGGCGATGCGCTGCCGTTCGGCCTCGGCCTTGGCGCCCTCGACGGTGCGGATGCGCTCCGCCTCGGCGGCCGCCTCGACCTGCTGCGCCTCCGCCGCGCCGGTGGCGCGGTTGCGGACGTTTTCGGCCTCCTCGGCGATCAACAGCTTCTCGCGCCGGGCCAGTTCCGTCCTGGTCGCCATTTCATTTTCGGCGATGGCACGCTCCTTTTCGACGGCGAGCGCCCGACGCTCGAAGGTCGCCTCGTCGGCCTTCTGCTGCAGGGCCTCGAAGGTCGGTGTCTGCAAGGCCCGCTCGAGCTCGCTCGTCGGGGTGAGGTTGGTGAGCCGCACGGTGACCGCGGCGACGCCGATGTCGATCAGCGCCGGGTCGGCGGCGACAACCGCCTGCAGCCGCTCGCGCAACGGGGCGGGGCCGGCGTCGAGAAGCGCGCGGACCGGCGCCTGTCCGAGATATTGCTGCACCGCCTGGTTGGCGATGCCGGCGATGCGCGCCTGTATCTTCTCGATCGGCTCGCCCTGCGGCTTGCCGGTCCTCAGATTGATGCTGAAATCGACGCGCTCCGCCAGCCGCCCGGGATCAACGACATGCCAGCCGATCGTGCCCTGCACGGCCACGGTCTGGAAATCCTGGCTGCGGCCCTTGACGAACAGTGTCATCTCGCGGTCGTCCATCGGCACTTCGGCAATGCTGGCGGTTTCCGGCGCGAACCAGAACACCAGGCCGCGGCCGCTCTGCTTCACGCGACCATCGCGATAGCGGATGACGTGGCTGCTTGCCTCGCTGCGGAGCTGGGCGATGAAGCCGAAGTTGCGGATGGTGGCCATGGTAGTCTCTCCCTCAATCGGTTACGGACGCTGGAAACGGTAAAGTTCTGCCGGTCGGTAGGCGGTGCCCGCCTCATAGGCGCCGGTCGCCGCCAACCAGCCCTTGTCGAGCAGCCGCCGGCGAAAGGCCGGCTTGTTGAGCGCGGTACCCAGAATTGCCTCGTGCACATCCTGGAGCTGCCGCAGCGTGAACAGTTCCGGCAGCAGCGCGAAGGCGACGTCGGAATAATCGAGCTTGCCGCGCAGCCTGAGCATCGCCATCGCCAGGATGTCGGCGTGGTCGAAGGCGAGCGTGAGCTTTTCGTTGTCCGGCGACAGCACGTTGACCGGACCGCCGGCCTCGCCGGCCCAGGGCACATGGATCGCGGCGGGCAGCAAAGTTGGCATCGCCCGCGCGGCCGCGTCGAAGGCCGTCTCGGTCAGCAGAACGAGATAGGCAACGCTGATGATGCGCATGCGCGGGTCACGATCGACCGCGCCGAAGGTGTAGAGCTGTTCGAGGCGAGCACCCTCAATTGCGGTCTTGTCGCGCAGCACCCGCGCGGCAGCGGCATCGAGGGACTCGTCAATGCCGACAAAGCTGCCCGGCAACGCCCAGCGGCCCGCATGCGGATGCTGGTCGCGTTTGAGCAGCAGGACCGTGGGACGGCCGTCGCGCAGCCCCAGCAGGACGAGGTCGACCGCCACCGACGGCCGCTGGAATGCGTTGGGGTCGTAATCCTTGAGGAAATCGGTCTCGGTCATCAACGTGTCTCATGCCTATTACGCAAGTTACATATATCTATCTTGAATATATGTCAACTGACACGCAGGAGTTCGAGAGACGGTCAAGAAAGGTGAGCGCAGATCGTCCATGCCCCTGTCTTGTGCGCTGATCGCCGTTAACTCGATGTCAGGCTGTTCGGGGTGCTGTTGGAACGCCACGCAGATCCGCGCGTTTGCAAGTAAAGCTGTGCGGTCAAGACGGAGCTCGCGCAATGGCCTCCATCCGGTACATCGTGACGGACGTGGATAGATCGGTCGAGTTCTATCGCGACAGACTCGAGTTCTCGGTGAACATGCACAATCCCGGCAAGTTCGCAGCGCTTGTTCGTGATGACCTGACGCTCTATTTGAGCGCCCCGGGAGCGGGCAGCGGAGGCACTGCCGGCGGCAATCCGGAGCCTGGCGGCTGGAACCGGTTCATGATTGTCACGAAGGACTTGGATGGGCTCATCAGCCGGTTGGATGCCGATGGGGCCGAATTCAGGGGCGAAATCAGCGAGGCGGGAGCCGGTCGAGCCAGGCTTCTGAAAGACCCATCGGGCAACCTGATTGAACTGTTTGAATTCAAGTAATCAATGCCGCTGACCGCCTGCTCTGCGCGCAACATCCCGAACTCAGAATACAAATGCTAAGCGCTCCGCCTGACGACATCCCCAGCGGCAGGCAGTTGCTCTTAGCGGTCCTCTTTAAGTTGTTAACAATTCGTGCAACCTGACGCATATAGTGTTGATCTGCAGCAAGCTGGGAAGCGAGCCGTTACCTTGCGCGATACGCCCGCCGAGACAATCGATCTGCAGCTTGTCATTCACAATGACGATCAGACCCCATGGGAGTTTGTCGTCAATCTCGTTCGCTCGGTCTTCGATCGATCGGAGGCAGAGGCCGAGGCCTTGACCGCGACGGTGGCGCAGCAGGGAAAGGCAGTGTGCGGCAGCTACCCTTTCGCGGTGGCGAAGGCGATGCTGGACACCGCGCAGCAGCGCATCAAGGCTGCCGGTCACCCGCTTCGCATCACCGCCGCTCCCGGCGAAACTGAAGGCGCGGCCACGGCCGGCCATGCCGCACAGGCTCCGCGCAACAAAAAGTTCAAGTATGCCCATGAAGCGATCGCCTGGCATTTCGACGGACTGGCGCATGACGAGATCATCGCGACCTCCCGCCAGTTTCCCGGCCACATGCGCGCCGACGTGCAGGTGGCGCTCGACAAGCTGTTCTCGGCCTCGCCGGTTCGCTTCTTCGGTCTCTACGAGCAACATCGCTACGAGACGCTGACCTTTGCCGCGTTGACGAAGGAAGGTCAGTTCGCCGTCACCATCTCGGCAGCGCAGTACCAGGACGTCGATATCGGCGAGAGCGATCCGATCAAGTGCCTCAACAATGGCTTGTGGCTCAATCGGGATGGAGACCTGCACTACGCGGTCGTGCTGTCCTTTCACCGTGAGTATGGTCACGAGGCCGGAACCTGCGTCGAGATCGCGGTGCCGGCCGGCGAGGATGGCGTTGCCCTTGTGGACCGTTGCTTCTCCCAACTGGAGGCCGCGATCAATGCTGCGCGATCCTACCGCGGCAAGGTTCTCTCGCTCGAGTCGGAAGGTGACTATCGCGGCCGCTCCAAGGGAGTGATGGTCCATCGCTTGCCGCAGGTGCAGCGCGACGCGATCATCCTGCCGGAACGGACTTTGAAGCTTCTCGACCGCAACGTGATCCGGTTCATCGAGAGCCGGGAGGCGCTGCGACGGCTTGGGCAATCGACGCGCAAGGGCATCTTGCTTTACGGCCCGCCGGGCACCGGCAAGACGCACACCATACGTCACCTCGCCGCCAATCTCCCTGGCCACACGACACTGATCATAACGGCCGACCAGATGGGCCTGTTGTCGCAATACATGACCCTGGCGCGCCTGCTACAGCCGGCTACGGTCGTGATCGAGGACGTGGACCTGATTGCCCGCGACCGCGAGAGCATGGGAGGTCCATGCGAGGAAGCGCTCCTCAACACCCTGCTCAACGAGATGGACGGTTTGAAGGACAATGCCGACATCCTGTTCATCCTGACCACCAACCGGCCCGAGCAACTTGAAGGCGCTCTCACCGGGCGGCCGGGACGTATCGACCAAGCCATCGAGGTGCCGCTGCCGGACGACGACTGCCGGGAGAAGCTGGTGCGCCTCTATGGCGGCGGGCTGAAACTTTCCGATAAGATCGTGAGCGAAGCTGTGGCGCGGACGAAGGGGGTCAGCGCGGCGTTCATCAAGGAGCTCATGCGCCGTACCGCGCAGACCAGCATCATGCGTGGCGACGGAGAGGTGGTGACCCCCGAGGATCTGGCCGAGGCCCTGGACGACATGCTGTTCACCGGCGGCCGGCTCAACGTCAGGCTGCTTGGCGGCGCAACCGACGGGCCATCGAGTTGCTGAGCCAGTGGCCGAATAGGGGCAGGTGACGGCGACCTGTTCGCTGCAAGCGGCGTAATGCGGTTGCCGTCATGCGGCCGGAACGGCTGCCGCTTCGAATCTCCTCCGGATCCCGGATTCAGTTTCCGCTGCCGACATAACGACCGTCCGACGCCCATCCGCCACGCCATCCACGATGACGTGGCCGATGCCGCGCGAGCACGGCTCGACGCGCGCGTCGACGTGATAAATATCCCGGAGCAGATCGGATGTGATGATGTCCGGCGACGGCCCGCATGCGACCAGCCGGCCATCCGCGATGACCATCGCCTGATCGCTGAAGCGCAGGGCGTGATTGAGGTCGTGCAGGGCGATCAGCACGACCATGCCTCGCGCCCGGGCAAGTTCCCGCATGAGGCCGAGCACCTCCACCTGCCGCGACAAATCGAGTGCCGATGTCGGTTCGTCCATCAGCAGGATTTCCGGCTCGCGCACCAGCGTCTGCGCCAGGCTGGCGAGCTGCCGCTGGCCGCCGGAAAGCTCGCCCACATTGCGGAAAGCGATGTCGGCGATGCCGAGCGCCGCCAGAGTCTCGTCGATGCAAGCCAGATCATCGTCGCCCACAGACCAGCCCATTCCCTGCTTGCGGGCGAGCAGCGCCGACTCATAGACGGTGAGCACCGCATTGGCGGAGGTGTCCTGCGGCATGTAGCAGATGGCATTCCGCCCCCGGGACGCACCGTCGACATGCACCTGGCCCGGTCCGTGCAGAAGCCCGGAGATGCGCCTGAAGAGCGTCGACTTGCCGGCCGCGTTCGGGCCGATCACGGCCACGATGTCGCCGCCCTCGAACGCAGGTGTGGTCACATCCCGAAGCCGAAGACTCTTGCCGTAGCGCGCGCCGAGCGCGTCGAGCTGGATCGTCACCATGAGCGCCTCGCGCTGGACAGGATGAGCGAGATGAAGAACGGAATGCCGATGAGCGAGGTGACAATGCCGATCGGGAAGACTGTCCCGGGGATGAGCGACTTGCTGACCACGGAGCTCGCCGACAGGATCAGCGCGCCCGACAGGGCCGACGCGGGCAGGAAGAAGCGCTGGTCCTCCCCGATGACCATCCGTGCGATATGCGGACCAACGAGGCCGATGAAGCCGATGGTGCCGACGAAGGCGACGGGGATGGCGGCGAGAAGAGTCACCAGCATCAGCGTCTCCAGCCGCAAGCGACCGACCTTGACGCCAAAGCTGGCTGCCTTGTCTTCGCCCAGCCGCAGCGCCGTCAGCGCCCAGGCGCGCCGCGCGAAAATGGGCAAAACTGCGAGGAGAATGAATGTAGTGACGGCGAGCTTGGGCCAGGTGGCCTTGGTGAGGCTACCCATGGTCCAGAAGACGACTGCCGCCAGCGCTTCCGCCGATGCGAAAAACTGGACGAGCGCGAGCAGCGCGTTGAAGGTGAAGACCAGCGCGATGCCGAGCAGCACGATGGTCTCCACGCTGACGCCGCGCTTGACGCTCAGCATGTGAATGAGGAACGCCGCCAGCATCGCCATCACGAAGGCGTTGATCGGCACGACATATTCGACCGCGGCGGGGATGAGCCTCACGCCGAAGGCCAGTGCAAGTGCTGCGCCGAAACTCGCGGCGGCTGATATACCGAGCGTGAAGGGGCTCGCCAGCGGGTTGTTGAGGATTGTCTGCATCTGCGCGCCGGCCACGGCGAGCGCCGCTCCCACGACGATGGCCATCAGCGCCACCGGCATGCGGATTTCCCAGAGCACCACGCGCACCTGCTGCGGCACCGTATCAGGAGCAAGAAGCGCCCGCACGACCTCACCGAGCCCATAGCGAGCTGGACCGACCGCAAGGTCGACGCAGAGGCTCAAGAGCAGGGCGGCGCAAAGGCCGGCGAGAATGATCTGCCGTCGCCAGACGAGGGCGCGATAACGCCCTCGTCCCTCGGTGCGATCGACCGCGGCGCCGGCGGCCGTCGTCTCAATCGACATCGGTCAGCGAGACCCAGTGGCCCGGCCTGTAGGCGACCGGCAGGAACTTCTCGTGCAGCACCCTGAAGGTCGCTTCGGGGTCGAGGTCGGCGAAAAGATCCGGATGCAGCCACTTCGCCATTTGCTGGATGGCGACGAACTGATAGGGGCTGTTGTAGAACTGATGCCAGATGGCATGCACCTGACCGTTCTCGACGGCCTTCACGCCAGTCAGCGCCGGCCGTTCGGTCAGCGCCTTCAGCTTGCGCAGCGCCTCGGCCTCGTCGCGGCCGGGGCCGACACCGACCCAGGCGCCGCCCGGCACATAGGCTTCCCACCAGCCGCCAGTGACGATGATCTGATCCGGGTTCGAGGCGATGATCTGTTCGGGATTGAGCGTGCCGAACGTGCCCGGAATGATGTCCATAGCGATGTTGTCGCCGCCCGCCATCTCGACGAACTTGCCGAAATTGTCATCGCCGAAGCTCATGCAGCAGTCTTCCGAATAGCCACCGGCACGCTCGATAAAGACCTTGGGCCTTGCCGGCTTGGCTTTCTCAATCACGTCGGTGACGCGGGCGATCTCGGCGGCGCGAAAGGCGATGAACTCCTCGGCGCGCTCCTCTTTGCCGAACAGCTTGCCGAAGAGGCGCATGCTGGGCTCGGTGTTGATGAAGGGGCGCTCGCGGAAATCGACATAGACGAGCGGAATGCCGGCGGAGGCGAGCTTCTCGATATACTTGGCGTCCTCGGTCGCCTGCTTCGACTCGATGTTCATCAGGATGACATCTGGCTTAAGCGAGACGGCCTGCTCGACATCGAAGGTGCCGTCCTTGAAGCCACCGAAGGTGGGAATCTCTGCCATCCTGGGGAATTTCTCGAGGTAGGCGGCGTAGTTGTCTGGATCCGCCTGGCTGAAATCCTCGCGCCAGCCGACGATGCGCTTGAACGGGTCCTCGGCGTCGAGCGCCGCGACGAGATAGACCTGCCGGCCTTCGCCCAGGATGACCCTCTCGACCGGAACGTTCACCTCGATCTCTCGGCCGGTGACGTCAGTCACTTTCACCATCTCCGCCCTTGCGGCCAGCGTCAGCAGGGCAACGATAGCGGCCGCCATCATCCCCGTCGCGATCCTTCCAAAAGTCATCACGCCCTCTCTTAGGTGGATTGTCAGAGGCGGCTTATAAAAGATGACTTCAAATCTCAAGAAATATCTTTTAGAGCCATTCCAGACTGGGCACCACGACAAGGGTTTGGAATGGTGGGCGAGGCCAATTATTCGCTGCGGGACGAAATACGTGATTACTGGTCGGCGCGTGCGGAGACCTTCGACGTCTCAGTGGGGCATGAGATCTTCTCCGAGCGGGAGCGCAGAGCCTGGCACAGGCTGATCCTCAAGCACCTGGGCGCCGGGAACCGCCGGCGCGCGCTCGATCTCGCCTGCGGCACCGGGGTTGTATCCCATCTCATGTACGACTTGGGCTACGCCGTGACAGGACTGGACTGGTCAGAGGCCATGCTTTCCAAGGCGCGTGCGAAGGCAACGCAAAGGGAAAGCGGCATCCGGTTCCTGCTCGGCGACGCGGAGCGCACGCTCGAAGAAAAGGACTGCTACGACGTCCTCGTCACCCGTCATCTCGTCTGGACGTTGGTCGATCCGCGAGCGGCGTTCGCCGAATGGTTCTCGCTGCTCAAGCCCGGCGGACGGTTGCTGATAGTTGATGGTGACTTCGTATCCGAGACCTGGGCAGCCCGTCTGCGTAGGATCTTGGAGAGACTGCCCGGCTCAACGGTCGAGGCGGCCGGCGCTCTGGACCAGGCGATGATGGACCGCCATCGCAGCATCCTGTCGCGGCTCCACTTTTCGCGCGGCGCCAAAGCGGACGAGGTCTGCGCGCTTCTTGCGGAGGCTGGCTTCGAGGTGCCTGTGGTCGACATCCGGCTCGGCGCGATTCATCGCGCACAGGCGCGGCACCTGAACTTCCTCAAGGCGCTGGAACGCTCGATGCAGCATCGCTATGCAATCTGCGCGACCAAGCCGGCGCGAGCTTTCAGGTCCCGTCTCTAACCATGAAACGTCGAAATTGCGGTGTTCGCAACGTTGCGAGGGCATCGAAAAATCGATCGATCTCGCTGTCTGTCTAATCCTGACAGCAGTCCTTCCGCTCGCTCCCAGTCCGTATGGGACCGCCTAGCGCTACATCACCGGCGGCAACAACAGCCACTTGTTCCCTTCCCGCCCACGGCGCGCGGGTTGGACGGTCTCATATGACGGTTCTCATCCAGCCCAGGAAGGATTCTATAACCGCGGATCGGGCACTGTGGTGCATCCAGACGACATAAAAGCTGTAGCCCGGCAAGGACATTGGATGCGCCTTGACGAGAGAGCCGTTTTAGCGGCCGACCACAATATCACTGCAGATCGCAATGCCTTGCCCGGCGACAACCGCGTCGATCGCATGCAGTTCCTCGCGAAAGCTCAAATCCCAGGCTTTGTCCGGGATTGACTCCGGATCGATTGATCGGGCCATCGCCAGCCACCGGGACCAGGTGGGAGCATCCGGATCCCGGTTCATCCAGTCAAAGTGGATCAAAGGATAACGCAGGAGATCGGCGGCGCGCTCGATCAGCCGCCCATCGCTTGCCAACAATTGGGGACTGCAAATCGGAAAGAAGGAATCGCGGCATATCTCCTGCGCGGCAAAGTGCAAAGGCGGGCGACGCGTATAGCGGATCGCTACATCCGCGGCGCCGGCGCGCAGATCGAGTACCGCGTCCGTTCCGATGATCTCCAGTGGTATTGCCGGGTTGGCCTCTCGCCATTTCGGCAGCCGGGGCACGAGCCATCGACTCGCGAAAGCGTTCGGGCTCGTTACCCGCAATGGCGCCTGAAAATCGGGCTCGGCGACCGCGGCAAGCGAGCCGGCGAGAAGATCAAAGCCGTTGCGCAGGATCGGAAACAGCCGCACTCCCGCGCTCGTCAGCACGAGCGGGCGCGGCCGGCGCTGAAACAGCTTGCGACCGCATATCTCTTCCAGCAAGCGGACCTGGTGGCTGATCGCCGTCGGCGTCACGCCGAGCTCCACCGCCGCGGCCTTGAAGCTGCCGTGCCGGGCGGCGGCCTCAAAGGCGTGCAATGCGCGCAGCGGCGGGCGGTTTGTCATGCGCGGCAGCCTAGATGAATTCTTCTCATCCAGCAGCCGAGAATTTCGCTTTTGCAGAAGGTTGGACCGTGTGAGACCGTAACGTTGTTCGAACGGCGGGAGAACAGCGATGGAGATCCCACGAAAGGCCGACGCGCCATTGGGCCGATCCCATTCCCAGACTGTGGCGGTCGAACAACTGCGCCGAGGTCTGCGAGGCGAATTGGTATTGCCGACGGACACTGCCTACGACCAGGCGCGCAAGGTCTGGAACGGGGCGATCGACAAACGCCCCGCCGCAATCGTCTTTTGCGCCGATGCCGGTGACGTCGTCCATGCCGTGACCTACGCCAGGTTGCAGGGCTTCGTCGTGGCGGTGCGCAGCGGCGGCCATAACGTCGCCGGCCTGTCCGTGTGCGACGATGGCATGGTGATCGATCTATCCCGCATGAAGAAAATTGTCGTCGATCCCGAGCGCTGCATCGTCAGGGCCGAGGCCGGCCTGAATCTCGGCGAGTTCGACGCCGCCACACAGGCGTACGGTCTTGCGACAACCATGGGCGTCAACGGCGACACCGGTATTGCCGGCCTGACGCTCGGCGGAGGCTTCGGCAAGCTCGGGCGCAAGCACGGCCTGAGTTGCGATAATCTGATCGCGGCCGAAATCGTCACGGCCGACGGGCGGCTGTTGCGAACAAGCGCCCACGAGCATCCAGAACTGTTCTGGGCCTTGCGCGGCGGCGGTGGCAATTTCGGCATAGTGACGGCGTTCGAATACCGGCTGCACCCGCTTGGCCCGGCCCTTCTCGTGGGCTCGGTGCTTCACGCCTATGATCATGCGCGCGAGGTCATGCGGTTTTACGAC
>NZ_RZSG01000359.1:0-5908 GCF_003997725.1 Mesorhizobium sp. M4A.F.Ca.ET.050.02.1.1 | reverse complement strand
CCGGCCGGACATCTCCCCCACGTGGGGGGAGATTGGATGTCATCTCTGCCTTCGCCAATTTTCAACGTTGCAAGAAGAGTGCCGACCGCGCGGCCAGCCAATCTCCCCCCTCGTGGGGGAGATGTCCGGCAGGACAGAGGGGGGCGCCGTAGAGCTCGACGCTTCCGGTTGGCCAGCAGCGATGACCGTGGAGTTTCAGCATGAGCGCGGCGCGCCTCGCCACTTTCACCGTCGGCGGCAGGACGCGCTATGGCGCGATCACCGGCAAGGGCGTCGTCGACCTTTCGGCGCGGCACGGCCAATGGCCGACGCTGCGCGAAGTGATCGAGGCCGGCGCCTTGCTGCGGCTGGCCGAGGAGGCAGACACCTTCGCGCCCGACTTCAACGTCGAGGACATCGCCTATGAAATCCCGATCCCCTCCCCGGAAAAGATCATCTGCGTCGGCGTCAACTATCCGGACCGCAACGAGGAGTACAAGGACGGGCAGGCGGCGCCCTCGAATCCGTCATTGTTCATCCGCTTCCCGCGTTCCTTCGTCGGCCACGGCGCGTCGCTGGTGCGGCCGCCGGAATCGCCGCAACTCGACTATGAGGGCGAGATCGTCATCGTCATCGGCAAAGGCGGCCGCCGCATCGCCGAGGCCGACGCGCTCGGCCACATCGCGGCGCTGTCGCTGTGCAACGAAGGCACGCTCCGCGACTGGGTGCGCCACGCCAAGTTCAACGTCACGCAAGGCAAGAATTTCGACCGTTCCGGTTCGATCGGCCCGTGGCTGGTGCCGTTCACCGACGAGGCACAGATCGCCGACATCTCGCTCACCACCCGCGTCAATGGCGAGGTCCGCCAGCAGGACCGCACCGGCCGCATGATCTTTTCCTTCCGCAAGATCATCGCCTACATCTCCACCTTCACCACGCTGGTGCCCGGCGACATCATCGTCACCGGCACGCCGACCGGCGCCGGCGCCCGCTTCGAGCCGCCGATCTGGCTGAAGCCGGGCGACGTGATCGAGGTCGAGGCGGAAGGTATCGGCCTGCTCAGCAACGGCGTGGTCGACGAGGGAGCTGGCCGATGATGACCGAAGCGCAGGTCGAGGATGCCGCGGCGAGGCTGTACGAGGCCGAGCGCGAGCGCCGGCAGATCCGGCTGCTCAGCCTCGACTTTCCGCAGGCGACGATGGACGACGCCTACCGGGTGCAGGCGGCGCTGGTGAAGCGGAAGGTCGCGTCGGGGCTGGCGATCAAGGGCTGGAAGATCGGCCTGACCTCCAAGGCGATGCAATCGGCGCTCAGCATCGACATCCCGGATTCCGGCATTCTGTTCGACGACATGTTTTTCGAGGAAGGCGGCACGGTTCCGGCCGGCCGCTTCATCCAGCCGCGCATCGAGGCGGAGATCGCTTTCGTCATGAAGGCGCCACTCGCCGGCGCCGACATTTCGATCGACAACGTCTTCGACGCCACCGACTACATCACGCCCGCGCTCGAGATCCTCGACACCCGCATCGAGCGGATGAACAAGGAAAGCGGCAAGATACGCACCTTCTTCGACACGATCTCCGACAATGCCGCCAATGCCGGCATCGTCGTCGGCGACCGCTCGGCCGGGCCGCGCGAGGCGGACCTGCGCTGGATCGGCGCCATCGTGTCGCGCAATGGCGAGGTCGAGGAGACCGGGCTTGGCGCCGGCGTGCTCGACCATCCGGCGAAAGGAATCGCCTGGCTGGCCAACCGTCTGCATCAGTACGGCATGCGCATCTCCGCCGGAGAAGTGGTGCTGTCTGGCTCCTTCATCCGGCCGGTGGAATGCCGGCACGGCGACCAGATAGCCGCCGATTTCGGCCCGTACGGAACCATCCGCCTCGCCTTCGCCTGACAGAACCCATCAGCAAAGAAAAAGGCCGGGCGCGAATGCGGCCCGGCCAAAAATGAAGGTCAAACCTTCAGAGGGGAACACCGTCCGGCGCAATGGGAGGAGAACGCCGAACGATGTGCCGTATGTGGGCTTTGTTGGGCATGTTTGCGACGAACAGAATTCCAAATATGAGCCGAAGCGCGAAAAAATATCGCGCAAGCAGGACCGCGGCCTCAGCCAGCCGCTGCCGTCTCCAGGAGATCGGCATAGTGCCGGCGCGCCACATCCGGGTGGGAACGCAGGCGGCTCTTCAGCACATTGGTTCCGACGTCGCGGAACAGCGGATTGTCGGGA
Source organism: Mesorhizobium sp. M4A.F.Ca.ET.050.02.1.1 (assembly GCF_003997725.1). Lineage (NCBI taxonomy): Bacteria > Pseudomonadati > Pseudomonadota > Alphaproteobacteria > Hyphomicrobiales > Phyllobacteriaceae > Mesorhizobium > Mesorhizobium sp. M4A.F.Ca.ET.050.02.1.1. Next base: position 3,699 of record NZ_RZSG01000359.1, on the reverse strand, counting down.
TCGCTTGCGGGACCGCGCGCCTCCGCCGCCAGGTCCTCGGGCAGGTCGAGCAGCGGGATCGTCGCGTCAAGCCGGGCGCTGAAGAAGAACGGCACGGAAATGCGCTCGACACCGGACGGCGGCGTAACCACGCGATGGACCGTTGCACGCAGATAGCCGTTCGAGGCCAGTTCGAGCAATTCGCCGATGTTGACCACCAGCGTCTGCGGGATCGGGTCGACATTCACCCAATTGCCACTGTACTCGACTTGCAGCCCCTTGTTCTCGTCCTGCAGCAGCAGGGTCAGGAAGCCGCCATCCTTGTGGGCGCCGACGCCCTGGTCGTCGCCGGTGGCGTCGCGGCCGGGGTAGCGCACGATCTTCATGCGATGGTTGGGTTCGTCGCGATAGATCGCATCGAAGGCGTCTTCCGGCTGGTCGAGCGAGAGCGCGAACGCCTTGAGAAGGCGGATCGCCACCTCGGTCGCCTTGCTCTGCCAGGCAAGCAGCGCCGGTTTCAGCTCCGGCAGGGCGTGCGGCCACTGGTTCGGCCCCTGCAGCCGCGTCCAGGCCGGAACGCCTGGCCCCTGCGCGATCGTCGGCCGCTCGACTCCGATGTCGAGCTGCTCGCGCCAGTCGGCCTTGCCCTTGGTCAGCTCGCCGCCGGCGCGCGTATAGCCGCGGAACTGCGAGGATTTGACCATTTCGATCGCCAGCTTGTCGGCCTCCGGCAAGGCGAAGAACCGCCGCGAGGCATCGAGCACGTCGGAGATTTCAGAAGCCGATATGCCGTGGCCGGAGAGATAGAAGAAGCCGACGTCGCGGGCGGCAGTGCGCAGGTCGAACAGAAACGTCCGCAGTTCCGATGCGCCCTGGTCGAGGCGGTCGAGATCGAGCACGGGGATAATTCGGGCCATGGTCAGGCTCCTTTCGCGGCACTATGCGACCCCGCCCCCACGATGCCATGCGCGCGGCCCTGGCCCAAGCAACGCACGATCCAATCTCGGCGTGAATGACGCAAAGCCGGCGCTGCATTCCGCTGTCGGCGGGCAAAGAACTTCCGGCCCTCCCATCATCAGCGTCGATCCAGCCTGGCGACCAGCCGGTCGCCCACCCACTGGATGCCGCAGACAAGGACGATCAGGACGATGACCACGGCGACCATGACGCTGGTCTCGAAGCGCTGGTAGCCGTAGCGGATGGCGAGATCGCCAAGCCCGCCGGCGCCGATGGCGCCGGCCATGGCCGAGGCGCCGACCAGCGTCACCAGGGTCACCGTGAAGCCGGCGACGATGCTCGGCAGCGCCTCCGGCACCAGCACCTCGCGGATGATCGTCCAGCGGTTGCCGCCCATGGCGCGCGCAGCCTCGATCAGTCCGTGGTCCACCTCGCGCAGCGACACTTCGGCGATGCGCGCGTAGTAGGGCGTGGCGGCGATAGACAGCGGCACGATAGCCGCCCAGGTGCCGATCGAGGTGCCGACGATCAGCCGCGTGACCGGGATCAAGGCGACGAGCAGGATGATGAAGGGAACGGAGCGGAAGCCGTTGATGACCGCAGCGAGGGCGCGGTTTACCCACAGGCTTTCGGCGATGCCGCCGCGATCGGTGGCGACCAGCGCCAGGCCGAGCGGCAGGCCGAAGACCAGCGAGATGAGGCCGGAGGCTCCGGTCATCAGCACCGTTTCCCAGGTCGAACGGAGGAGAAGCTCAAACAGAACCGGCGACATGGCCAAGCACCTCCACCCGCGCCTGGCGGGCCTCCAGGAACGCGATCAGTTTCGGTAGTCGATCGGCATCGTTGCCGGGCACCGCGAGGAACAAAGTGCCGACAGGCTGCTGCTGGACATGATCGATACCGCCATGGACGAGGCGAAACGGTCCCGGCACAGCGGTTGCAAGGTCCGACAGGAGCGGACCGCGCGCGGCCTCGCCGGCGACATCGATCCTCAGGATCGTCTCCACGCCAATGCCCGCAGCCATCCGGCTGGCGATCTCATCAGGCAGTTGCGGCCGGATGCCGCCGAGCAGGCTCCTGGTGATCTCGGACCTCGGACCGGCGAAGACCGACCAGACAGGGCCTTCCTCGACGATCCGCCCGGCATCGATCACCGCGACGCGGTCGGCGATCGAGCGGATCACCTCCATCTCGTGGGTGATGAGCAGGATGGTGAGGCCGAGCCGCCGGTTGATGTCCTTGAGCAAAGCGAGGATCGATCGCGTCGTCTCCGGATCGAGCGCCGAGGTCGCCTCGTCGGACAACAACAGCGCGGGGCGCGCGGCAAGCGCCCTGGCAAGGCCGACACGCTGCTTCTGGCCGCCCGACAGCGCGGCCGGATAGGCTTTTGCTTTCTCCGACAGGCCGACGAGTTCCAGCAGTTCAGTCGCGCGCGCCAGACGCTCGGCCCGGGGCCGGCCCTCGATCTTGAGCGGCAGCGCGACATTGTCCTCGACGGTCTTGGCCGAAAGCAGGTTGAAATGCTGGAAGATCATGCCGATGCGGCGGCGCAGCGGCTGCAGTGCGCGCTCGCCGAGCCGGCCGATCTCGCGGCCCTCTATGAACACCGCGCCGGTATCCGGGCGCTCCAGCCCGTTCAGGCAGCGGATCAGCGTCGACTTGCCGGCGCCGCTGCGGCCGATGATGCCCAATATCTCGCCCTTGCGCACCGTCAGCGAGACGCCGTCGAGCGCCGGCGTCACACCGAAGCGGCGTTTCAGGTCGACGAGGCGGACGACATCTTCCCGATCCGCCGGAGGGCCGTGCGCCGGATCGGCCAGTTCGGCCGTGACATGCTGGTTCATCTTTCTTTCCGTTTCAGCGATCCGCAAACGCGATAGCGGCCCGCCGAACAGCGGGCCGCCTGCTGCTGCAAGCCAGGCGCCGATCAATAGGCGCTGATGCCGGTGCCCCTGTAGACCTTGTCGAATTCGGCCTTCACCGTTTCGTTCTGGTAGGAGGCGACCAGCGTCTTCACCCAGGGTTCGTTCTCGCTGCCGGCCTTGACGGCGATGAAGTTGCGGTAGGGATTGTCGGCCACCGGCTCCTGGGCAATGCGGTTGTCGGGACCCAGGCCGCTCTTCAGCGCCCAGTCGGTGTTGACGACGGCCGCGTCGAGATCCTCGACCGAGCGGCCGACGATGCCGGCATCGAGTTCCTTGATGGCGACCTTCTTCGGGTTCTCGGCAATGTCGGCGGTCGTCGCCAGGATGCCGGTGCCGTCCTTCAGCTTGATCACGCCCTCGTTCTGCAGCACATGCAGGGCGCGGCCCTCGTTGGACGGATCGTTGGGCAGGCCGATGACGGCGCCTTCCGGCAGGTCGGCGACCTTGGTGTATTTCTTCGAATAGAGGCCGATCGGCCAGACGCCGGTATAGCCGACGGGGACGATGTGATAGCCTTGCGTCTTGATCTGGTTGTCGAGATAGGGCTTGTGCTGGAAAGCGTTGGCGTCGATCTCGCCGCGTTCCAGCGCCTCGTTGGGCTGCGTGTAGTCGTTGAAGACGACCGTTTCGATGGTCAGGCCTTTCTCGGCCGCCTGGGCGACGACGACGCGCCAGACATCCTCGTCCTCGCCGCTGATGATGCCGACCTTGATCGCCTTCTTGTCCTCGGCGAAGGAGGGCGTCGGCGCGGTGAGGCTGACAACGGCAAGCGCCGAGGCAAGAAGCGCCGCAAGTCCAGCGCGCCTGGTGATTGACGTAGCGAGAGATGCTGAAGCGT
>NZ_RZSG01000358.1:0-5910 GCF_003997725.1 Mesorhizobium sp. M4A.F.Ca.ET.050.02.1.1 | reverse complement strand
GGTGCCGATCATGATGCGGCGCTTGACCTCGCGGCCGAAGCCTCGTCGAACCTCGCGCGCTATGACGGCGTCCGCTACGGCCTGCGCGTGCCGGGCAAGGACATCGTCGACATGTATGAGAAGACCCGCGCCGCCGGCTTCGGCCGCGAGGTCAAGCGCCGCATCATGATCGGCACCTATGTGCTGTCGGCCGGTTATTACGACGCCTACTACCTGCAGGCGCAAAAGGTGCGCACTCTGATCAAGCGCGACTTCGAGAACGTGTTTGCCGCCGGCGTCGACGTCATCCTGACGCCGGCGACGCCGTCGGCCGCGTTCGGCATCGCCGACGAGGACATGGCTTCCGATCCGGTCAAGATGTACCTCAACGACATCTTCACGGTGACCGTCAACATGGCCGGCCTGCCGGGCATCAGCGTCCCCGCCGGTCTCGACGCCAAGGGCCTGCCGCTCGGCCTGCAGCTCATCGGCCGTCCCTTCGACGAGGAGACGCTGTTCCAGACGGCGCATGTCATCGAGCAGGCGGCCGGCACATTTCAGCCGGAAAAGTGGTGGTAGGGTCGTCCCTCATCTAGCTCGTGGCTCCGAGAATCGGAATCGATTTTCGGAAAGGATCATGCGCAAGATCAAAGTGTTACAGCGTCCCTTGCGCGTCCAGGGGCGCGCGGCGCTGTAATGGGGTGAGGGATGTTCTTCTATCTTTCCAAGATTTTCTGGTTCTTCATCCAGCCGCTCAACCTGGCGATCTTCCTGCTGCTGGCGGGCCTGCTCGCGGCCGCGTTCGGCCGTCGGCGGCTGGCCGCCACCGGCAGCGTGCTCGCCTTCCTGATCCTGTCGCTTTCCGCCTGGACCTCGCTCGGCGCGATGATGCTCAACCCGCTGGAGGAGCGCTTTGCCAAACCGTCGCTGCCGCAGAAAGTCGACGGCATCGTCGTGCTCGGCGGCGGCTTCGAGGGCGCCATCAACCTCGCACGCGGCGGCTATGAGTTGAACAGTGGCGGCGACCGCATGGTCGAGACCGCGATCCTTGCCAGGCGGTTCCCGCAGGCCAAGGTGGTGGTATCCGGCGGTACCGGAGAACTGTTCCTGGACGGCGAGGGCGATGCCGACACCGCGCCGCGCCTGCTTGGCGCGCTCGGCGTCGGCGCCGATCGGCTGATCCTCGAGAACAAGTCGCGCAACACCTATGAGAACGCCGTCTTCACCAGGCAAATGGCGGCGCCGAAGCCGGGCGAGACCTGGCTGCTGGTGACCTCGGCCTTCCACATGCCGCGCGCCAAGGCGCTGTTCGACAAGGCTGGCTTCCCGACCATCCCATGGCCGGTGGATTACCGCACCTCGGGCAAGGAAGGCATCGGCCTGTTCTGCGACAACCCGGCCGATTCGCTGCAGGTGACGACCATGGCGATCCGCGAATGGATCGGGCTTGCCGCTTACTGGCTGTCCGGCCGCATCGACCGGCCCTTCCCGGGCTGACCGAGGACGGCCTCCCTGGCCGCAGAGAAGAACTGGCGCCGGACCAGCACCGCCAGCAGCAGCAGCGTCGACAGCACGAAAATCACCGGGTCGATGAACCAGCCGAGATAGCCGATCGAGAAGAAGACCGCGCGCAGGCCGGAATTGAAATGCTTGCCGGCCAGCATGTTCATGCGTGTTGCGCGCCAGACCGCCGTCTCGCTGACCGGATTGCGCGAAGCCTCGCCGTACGGGATCGGCACCGCGCCGATCAGGATCGAGCAGTAATTGAACAGTCGGTAGGCCCAGCCGAACTTGAAGAAGGCGAAGGCCAGGATCAGCACCAGGCCGAAAACCTTCATCTGGAAGGCCTCGCGCGAGGAGGTCGCGCTCAGCGGCAGGTCGCTCAGCATCGTAAGCACCTGGTCGGAGGCGCCGAGCAGCGCGAAACAGCCGCCAAGCGCGATCAGCGAAGAGGATGCGAAGAAGGCGGTCCCTTGTTGCAGACCCGTCATGATGGCGGTGTCGACGATGCGGATCTCGCGCTCGGCCATGGTTCGCATCCAGGCCGCGCGCTGTGCGTTCATCGCCGTTGTCAGCGAGACGCGGCTGACCAGCTTGCCGTCGGAGGCCAGCGTATGCAGCACCCAGACGATGAGGAAGAAGGCCAGTGCCGCAAGGTCGGCCGTCGAAAGATGGAAGGAATCGCCCATGTCCCCTTGTACCACAGGCGAGCCGGCCGCTTCGACGGTCGGCTAGGCCGGCAGGGGTTGGGCGGCTTTCGCGCGCAGGGCCTCGACCACCATGTCGGTCCTGGTGACCCATCCGAACGCGTTTTCGAAATTCCACAGCGTCGCCTGGCGGTTGAAGTCGGGGCCCGAATGGTTCATCGCGTCCTCGACCAGGACAGGCCAGAATTCCAGCATGTAGGCGTCGCGCGCGGTAGCATCGACGCAGACATTGGTGGCGACCCCGCTGAACAGCAGATGGCGGATATTGCGAGCCCGCAGATACGCTTCCAAACCGGTGTTGCAAAAGCCGCTGTAGCGGGATTTGCGGATGATCTGGTCGCCCGGCTCCGGCTTCAGCGCATCGACGATCTGCCAGTCCCAGCTGTCGTCGATCAACAGCTTGCCGCGCAGCTCGGGGCGCTGGCGCATCAGCACCATTCCCAGTTCCTTGTGGTAATTCGGCGAGGAAATGTCGCCGGCGTCGCCGAGATCCGGTCTGTACGACATCTGGAGATAGACCACGGTGAGGCCAGCTTTGCGCGCGGCCGCAAGCAGCCTTTTGTTGGCCTCGATGGCCGGTGCAGCACCCGATATGTCGAAGCCCGCCAGATCGAACATGCCGCCCGCCGAGGCGAAGGCGTTTTGCATGTCCACCACGATGACGGCCGTCTGCGCCGGCACGATGCACACCGGTTCCGGCCTGGCCTCCAATGCAAGCATTGCTTCCTCCCTCGCAACGATACCTGGCGTTGTCGAGAATAGCCCCGCCAGCGCAACCCGACAATCAATGTCGCTGCCGGAGCAAACAAGGTCGGAGGGCGCGGCGCCGCGATCCGTAAAACAGCGGAAACATCTCAGCAATTCCTATATGTATGCCGAGACGGATTCAGGAGACAACGGCGCGTGTTCCTTTCGGTTTTCGACCTGTTCAAGATCGGCATCGGTCCATCGAGTTCGCACACGATGGGGCCGATGACCGCCGCCCGGCGTTTTCTGGACGAGGTAGCCGGAAACGACTGGCCGCGGCCGGCCGGCGTCAAGGTCGACCGCATCGGCGCCAGCCTGCACGGCTCGCTCGCCTACACCGGCATCGGCCATGGCTCCGACCGCGCCGTCATCCTCGGCCTTGCCGGCGAGACGCCGCAGACGGTCGATCCCGACCTCGCTGACGGCATCGTTGCCAGGATCGCTGCCGAGAAGCGCATCGCGCCGCCGGGTCACCCGACTTACCGCTTCGATCCCGCGACCGATCTCGTGCTCGACCGCAAGACGCCGCTCACCGGCCACGCCAACGGCATGGCGTTCTATGCCTACGACGCCGGCGACCGACTGCTGCTCAAGCGCATCTATTATTCGATCGGCGGCGGCTTCGTCGTTTCCGAGGAAGAGCTGCAGCGGATGAAGGCCAAGGGCTCAGTGACGACGGAAGGCAAGAAGGTGCCTTATCCCTTCAAGAATGCCGTCGAGATGCTGAAGATGGCGGCCAAGAGTGGGCTTTCCATCGCCGAGATGAAGCGCGTCAACGAGGAGACGCAGATGTCGCGCGAGGAGCTCGACGCCGGTCTCGACGCCATCTGGGGCGCCATGAAGGGCTGCATCGACCGCGGCCTGTCGCAGGACGGCATCATGCCGGGCGGGTTGAAGGTGCGCCGTCGTGCCCGGCAACTGCACGACAAGCTGCAGGAACAGTGGCAGCAGAACCGGCCGAACCCCTTGCTCGCCAATGACTGGCTGTCGATCTACGCCATGGCGGTCAATGAGGAGAACGCCGCCGGCGGGCGCGTCGTCACCGCGCCGACCAACGGGGCGGCCGGCACGCTGCCGGCGGTGCTGCGCTACTGGCTGCATTTCCATCCCGAAGCCGACCAGCCGAGTATCCGCGACTTCCTGCTCACCGCCGCCGCCGTCGGCGGCATCATCAAGTCGAACGCCTCGATCTCCGGCGCCGAAGTCGGCTGCCAGGGTGAGGTCGGCTCCGCCTCGGCCATGGCTGCGGCTGGGCTGTGCGCCGTCATGGGCGGCACGCCCGAGCAGGTCGAGAACGCGGCCGAGATCGCGCTGGAGCATCATCTCGGCATGACCTGCGATCCGGTCGCCGGGCTGGTGCAGGTGCCCTGCATAGAGCGCAATGCGCTCGGCGCCGTCAAGGCTGTGACCGCAGCGTCGCTCGCCATCAAGGGCGACGGCACCCACTTCGTGCCACTCGACGCGGCGATCGAGACCATGCGCCAGACCGGCCTCGACATGAACGAGAAGTACAAGGAAACCAGCCTCGGCGGCCTCGCCGTCAACGTCGTCGAGTGCTGAACGGCTGATGCTGGCACTGTGGAGAAGTCGGGCAGGGCCGTTGACGGTTTCGCGTGCCGGACTAAACCTTAAGCGATGGCTCTCAATCTCCTAAAACTCTGCGTCGGCTGCGACAGCGTCGAGGATCTCGAAGAGTGGATCGACTTTCGCCTCGACGAGCGGCGGCGCGCCGGCGAGCCGGCCGAGCACTGGCACACCACCCGCATGGTGCCGACGCGTGGCGACGAAGTCACCGACGGCGGCTCGCTCTATTGGGTGATCAAGGGCAACGTGCAATGTCGCCAGTTGATCACCGAGATCCGGCCGTTCACCGACGACGAGGGCATCGGCCGCTGTCACCTGATGCTCGACCCGCAAGTCGTGCGCACCGAATGGCAGCCGCGCCGCGCCTTCCAGGGCTGGCGCTATCTCAAACCCTCCGACGCGCCGGCCGATCTCGGCAAGGGCAGGGCAGGCCTGGTGGAGATGCCTCCGAAGCTCAGGCAGGAGCTGGCCGAACTGGGCCTGCTTTAGACCGGACGATACCTGCCGCGCTGCTTGTGATCCGCCGATGCGTTGGCCCTCCCTATCGCCGGACATGGGACTTGCAAGCATTGGCGCCGCGCCACATCTTGAATCTCATGAGCGACAACAAGCAGCCCGTGCCCCAAAAGGCCGATCCTGCCCCGGTCAAGCCTCAATCAAGCGCCGGGGAGATCGACGCTTTTGTCCGGCAGGCGAGAACCCTTGGCGCTTCTGCCAGCGGCACGGGCAGGCTGATTCTGTCCCTCGACGCGACCATGAGCCGGCAGCCGACCTGGGATCTGGCCAACGCGCTGCAGGGCGAGATGTTCGATGCCGTTGGCAAGCTCGGGACGCTTAGCGTCCAACTGGTCTATTTCCGCGGTCTCGGCGAGTGCCGTTCGTCCGGTTTCGTCAAAGACACCAATGCTTTGAAGCAGCTGATGACGCGGATCGACTGCCGCGCCGGCCATACTCAGATCAGCAAGGTGCTCGTCCACGCGTTGAAGGAAACGGCGGCAACCAAGGTCAATGCGCTTGTCTATATCGGCGATGCCATGGAAGAGAGCATCGACGATCTCACCAGCAAGGCCGGCAGCCTCGGTCTGCATGGCGTGCCAGTCTTCATTTTCCAGGAAGGCCATGATTCCGGAGCGGAAAAAGCGTTCAAGGAAATTGCGCGGCTGTCTAAAGGAGCTTGGTTCCGATTTGATCGGCATGCTGCCGCGACCCTTGCGGGATTGCTTTCAGCGGTAGCCGTATTCGCCACCGGCGGGCTGACGGCACTGGAAGCCAGGGGCAGGCCGGAAGATCGGCTGATGATCGAGCATTTGCGGGGCGGCGGAAATTGATGGGCATACTGATCGCATTGGTCGCATTGCTTCTGTTGCTCCTCGGCGCCGCCACGATCTTCGTA
>NZ_RZSG01000357.1:0-5927 GCF_003997725.1 Mesorhizobium sp. M4A.F.Ca.ET.050.02.1.1 | reverse complement strand
TGACCAGAGTGCGCCGCCATGGAAGACGAAACTCACGACCGATCCCAGGACGGGCGGTGAAAAGAAGCAGGCAGCCGAAAAGCAGATATTGATGTTCGCGGGCGTAAATCGGCGCCGGAGCGTCGCAAACGGGATTAGAGCCTGCCTTGGGAGTTCATGGGCGGTCCGCAGATCGTTCAAAATGGTTCCCGTCTCGTATTGCAGCCTCTTCGCATTGGACGGTATAGCGGCTGAGCAGAGTGCTCGATAGATCGATAATGCGGTCGACGCTCCGGTGATTGTTCCGCGTTGTCGGTTATGCCGCGGCAGCGGTCGAGCACATCTGCTGGGCTTCCCGCCAGGATTGAAACATCAAAACATCCCAAAGCAGATACTGGTTATTGCGCTGGCCCGAAAGGTGCTCGGACCAGGCGCGCCGGACGGAATCGGGACGGAAGAGCCCGTCTTCCCGAAGCCGGCGTTCGTCGAGAAGCGCTTCGGCCCAGTCGCGCAGCGCGCCACGCAGCCAGGCGTCGATCGGGACCCCGAACCCCATCTTGGGACGCTCGACGAGTTCGCGCGAGACATGTTTGTAAAGAAGTTGCCTCAGTGGCCACTTCGTTTGGTTCCCCGCGCGCAGGACGGAAAGAGGCAATGACAGTGCGAAGCTTACGAGGCGGTGGTCGAGGAACGGCACTCGGGTTTCGAGACTGACCGCCATGGCCGCGCGATCGACCTTGACCAGAATGTCGTCCGGCAAATAGCTCATCATGTCGAGATACATCATCTGCTCGACGTTGCCCGACAGCACCGGAAGCGGTTCGAGTCCCGTCAGCATGGTAGGGGGCTCGATCCCGCCCGGAAGGAGTTCAGCGGGTTCCCAATGCGAGCAGAGACGACGATATACGTCGTTCATGCTTCCCAGCGAAAGGACCGACGCCGCCTTATGGATCTTGTCGCCGACGCGCGCGCGGCGGAGGCGTTGCGGCAACAGGGGCATGATGCCGGCGGCTACATTGTTGTAGAGACCGGGCGACGGCAGAGTCGCCAGCCCCGCTGACATGCGGCGCAAGCCGATCGGGATGCGCGAAAGCTTGTTCCAGAACGCATCGGCGAGCGCATATCGGGTGTATCCCGAAAACAGCTCGTCTCCGCCGTCGCCCGACAGCGCAACGGTGACGCTGCCGCGCGCGAGCTTGGAAACGAGGAAAGTCGGAATCTGCGACGAGTCCGAGAAGGGCTCGCAATAGATGCCAGGCAGCTGCGGCACGACATCGAGCGCGTCCCGCTCGCTTAGATAGAGTTCCGTATGATCGGTGCCGAGCTGGCGGGCCACCTGCTCGGCGTGGTGGGCTTCGTTATAGCCAGCTTCGGAAAATCCGATCGTGAACGTGCGCACCGGGCGCGGGCTGATCGACTGCATGACCGCCACGATCGCGGAGGAATCGATGCCGCCCGATAGGAAGGCGCCGAGCGGCACGTCGGCGATCATCTGTCCTTCGAGCGAGCGGCGAAGATGGCGCTCGAGCTCATCGACCGCCTCTTCGGGGCTTCCCTGAAACGGGTCCCGACGGCCCTGTTCCGCAATCTCCTTCGCGCTCCAATAGCGCTCGATGCGCGGCTCCCGCATGCTTTCGGAAAGGACCAGGAAGTGACCCGGTCTCAATTTCCTGATGCCCCGATAGATGCTGTAGGGCGCGGGGATGTAGTTGTGTCGCATCAACAGCATCAGCGCGTTCCGGTCGATTTCCGGGCGCCAATTTGGCAGCGGATGAAACGCCTTGGGTTCCGAGGCGAACGCGAACGCCTTGCCAATGCGGCCGTAGTACAACGGCTTCTCTCCCAGGCGGTCGCGCCCAAGCACGAGCGTCCTCTCGCGCCGGTCCCAAAGGCCGAACGCGAACATGCCGACGGATAGTTCGAGGGCCTTCCTCAGGCCCAACATTTCGATCGCGGCAAGAAAGACCTCAGTGTCGGAATGCCCGCGCCAGGCATGATCGCCATGCTTCCGGTCGAGGAGCGCTCGCATGTCGGCGTGATTGTAGATTTCCCCGTTGAAGACAATGACAAAGCGGCCGCTGTGCGAAGCCATCGGCTGCGCGCCAGCGGACGCCAGATCGACGATTGCCAGCCGGCGCTGGCTGAGAGCGACGCCGGCTTCGGCGTCGGTCCAGACGCCGTCGCCGTCCGGTCCGCGATGCCGGATCATGTCCGCCATGCGGCGCGCAGTGAAGGCGCCGCTGCTCGTCGCGGCCGCTCCTCCGACAATCCCGACAATACCGCACATTCAGCGACAACGCTCCATCATGGCCACGCGCGAGTCTTCACCTTCAATCCTCTGTGCGGCGAACGCAGCCGGAAGAAAACCGCAGCGGTCAGCAATGCGTCCTTTCGAAACACCATTCGCCACAGCCCGTGCCGAAAAGGCCGACGCCGGCCTTCACGTTGAACCGGTCCTTCGTTCGGAAACTGAGGCTCTCGACCACGGCCTCCAGCTCCGCGGCCGATGCTGACTGGTAAGGATATCCGCCAAGCCAGTCGTCGACGTCCGCCAGGAATTCCATGCCGCGCCGTTCCTGGTAATTGCGGACGAAGGAGAAAGCGTCCCGGTGGCGCAGCGTCCTCGCAAGCATGTAAGCGGAGACGAAGAGCGCTTTCACTGGCGGCCGCAACCATCGCTGGGAGGAATAAAGCCTCTTTTCGGCCGTCCAGAATCCGCAAAGAGGCGTTTTCAGGTAGATCGCGATGGCGAGGCGGCCGCCGGGGGCGACAAACTCAGCGGCGTTGCGAATGGCCGCCCACATGTCGCCCGTATGGTGCAGAACGCCCCAGGAATACACGACGTCGAACGTCTCGGACGGAAGGGAGTCCTTGTCGAGAACGTCACCCCGCCTGACGCGCCAGTTCCCGTCGGGCGCAAACTGGGAGAGGACGGCATTCGCCGTTTCGACGCAATCGACGTCGTAATCGAGCGCCAAGACTTTCCGCGCGCCCAGCCGGAGAGCCGCCGCCGAATGCAGGCCTGATCCGCAACCTATGTCAAGAAAAGTCCGGCCTTTCAGGTCGCCAACAAGACGGCGCAGGTCCTCGCAAGCATGATCCAGGTGCTCTTCCTCGAACCGCGCGGCCAGCTCGGACCAGTTCCGGCCGAAATCATAGCGTGCTTCCATTGGCGCTCCCCCTTGGCCATGCTGCTCGCAGATCGAAGAATCGCTCCCGGTCATACCTGGTAGAATTCCCGATACCATTCCACGAAACGCGGAACGCCGACCTCGACCGATACCGTGGGCCTGAAGCCGGTCGCCTCCTCAAGCGAGCTGACGTCGGCGTACGTCGCCGGAACGTCGCCAGGCTGGAGCGGCATGAGGTTGCGGATTGCCTTTCTGCCCAGCGCGTCCTCGAGCACTTCGATCAATCTGTTCAGCTGAACGGGCGAGTTCCCTCCGATATTGTGGATCCTGAAAGGCGCGCTGCTGGTCGCTGGATCGGGCGCCGCACTTCTCCATTCCGGATTGGCGGTTGCGGGACGTTGCATGACGAGGACTAGGCCTTCGACGATGTCGTCGATATAGGTGAAGTCACGCTGCATGCTGCCGTGGTTAAAGACATCGATCGGCTGGCCAGCGAGTATAGCCCTGGTGAAGATGAACAGGGCCATGTCTGGCCGCCCCCATGGGCCGTAGACGGTGAAGAAGCGCAGTCCCGTCGTCGGCGTTCCAAACAGATGGCTGTAGGTGTGCGCCATAAGCTCGTTGGCCTTCTTGCTTGCCGCATAGAGGCTGAGCGGATGGTCGGCTGAATCGTGAACGGAGAACGGCATGCGGGTGCTGCCGCCGTAGATCGAGCTGGACGAGGCATAGACCAGATGGCCAACCGAGGCGTGCCGGCATCCTTCGAGGATATTGAGAAAGCCGTTGAGATTGCTTTCCGCATAGGCGTGCGGATTGGTCAGCGAATAGCGCACGCCGGCCTGGGCCGCGAGATTGACGACGATCTCCGGCGCGGTTGACAAAAACAGCGCTGAAATACGGTCGCGCTCCGTGAGATCGACATGCTCGAACCGAAAGTTGGCAAACCCGTTTAGCCGATCCAGTCGCGCCCGCTTCAGGTTGACGTCGTAGTACTCGTTCATGGAGTCAAGTCCGACGACCTGCCGGCCATCGGAGAGCAGTCTCTGACAGAGATGGAAACCTATGAAGCCGGCTGCGCCGGTGACCAGAATCGGCCTGCTTGATGTCAAAACATTTCCTCGAGGTTCGATTCAGATCGAGCTCACAGGCTCCAGTACCTTATGTTTTCGGGGATCTCCTCGGGCTTGATCGCTGACTTGACGTCGAACAGCGTTCCGCCTGGCCTGATCATGTCGAAAATACGGGATTTTTCCCGTGAATAATGTTTGTGCGGCACCGCCAGGACAAGAGCATTCAGATCGGTCATGTCCTCGATCGGCAGGATTGTTTCGCCATAGTCGCGGCGGGCGGTCTCGGCATCGGCGAGAGGATCGTGGACTTTGGGGGCAAGGCCGAACTGCCGCAGCTCCCTCACCATGTCGAAAACCCGGCTGTTACGCAAATCCGGAACATCCTCCTTGAAGGTCAGCCCGAGAATGCCGACGGAAGCACCTTTCACGGGCATGTCCGAACGGATGAGCTGCTTGACGACCTGCTGGGCGACGAAGGCCCCCATGCCGTCATTGATGCGGCGACCGGCGAGGATGATTTGAGGATGGTAGCCCTCGGCCTCCGCCTTGGCGGTCAGGTAATAGGGGTCAACGCTGATGCAGTGTCCTCCCACGAAGCCGGGCTTGAAGGGAAGGAAGTTCCATTTTGTCGACGCGGCATCAAGGACGTCCTGCGTCCGAATCTGAAGCCGCTCGAAGATCATGGCAAGCTCGTTCATCAGCGCGATGTTGAGGTCGCGCTGCGTGTTTTCGATCACTTTCGCCGCCTCGGCCACCTTGATCGACGGGGCCCGGTAGACGCCGGCGTCGACGATCCGGCCGTAAGCGGCCGCCACGCGCTCCAGCGTCTCGGCATTTTCTCCGGAGACGACTTTGATGATCCGTTGCAACGAGTGCTCCCGGTCGCCGGGATTCGCCCGTTCGGGTGAATAGCCAAGCGCGAAGTCGTTGGGGTGCCGCAGACCGGAAGTTCGTTCGATGATCGGTCCACAGAAGTCTTCGGTCACGCCTGGGTACACCGTCGATTCGAACACGACGACCGCACCTTTGCTTACCGCTTCGCCGACGATTTCGGACGCCAGCGCTAGAGACGCAAGATCAGGGGCCCGGTTGACGTCGATCGGGGTCGGCACGGCGACAACGAAGAAAGTGGCTCCTTTCAGCGCCTCGCGGTCGGTCGTAAGCACAATCGAGGAGTCCCTGAGCGACGACGCGTCGACCTCCCCAGTCCGGTCGATGCCGTCGCGCAGCTCGCTGACCCGACGCTCGCTGATATCGAAGGCGACCGTGCCCGGAAAAACCTTGCCAAAGGCGACGGCCACGGGAAGGCCGACGTAGCCGAGGCCGATTACAGCAATGCGTTCGGACATGCACCGACTTCCTTGGCTCGCTTATGCTCGATGCGCTTGTATGGCAGGCTGTGAGCGAATTCAACGAGTCGCGGTGATGAATACAGAAGTCTCCACCTAAAACTCGACGGACAACATTGCTTTTGGCCCTGAACGTCTTGATCGATGCTGTGGAAAACCCGCCCCAGAATTGGTTTGCAAGGCCAGAAGACTTACAAGGGCGAGTCAGCCGGCAATCAGCCTGGGAAGATCGATGCATGAACCGTTTCCTGGTCATCGTGAGCGAACCAAAGTCCCTTGCAACTACCCGAGGACATCTTCTTCTTGCGCTGCGCACTGCCGGCTATCGGGTCCATGCTGCAGCGCCCTTTGACGCGACTACCGTTCGCTGGCTGGGTGAAAACGGCATCCACTATCAC
>NZ_RZSG01000356.1:0-5940 GCF_003997725.1 Mesorhizobium sp. M4A.F.Ca.ET.050.02.1.1 | reverse complement strand
GCACGAGGTCGATGGCGATGCCGGCATAGAGCGCGGCCATGCAGACCTTCGAGCTGTAGGGAGAGGTGGAGGCGTAGAGCAGCTTCGGCATGGTCGGGTTCCTGTTTGTGTGCGCGCACTGTTGACCGATCATGGCCGGCAAGACAACGGCCAGTGTCGCGAAACCGGGCAGCCAGTGCGCCGGCAACGAATTGCCGGGGAAGCCGAACAACAAAAAAGCTCCCGGAAGTTCTGCCGATGGCAAAGTCCCGGGAGCTTTAGGGGGAGCGTCCGCTCCAGCTTCGCCAGTGGCGCCGAACTGGCGAGAGGGGTACCGACGGCACCCGCCCTCACCTGTCCTTGTCGCGAGCGAAGCTACGCGATTACTTCTTGGCGGCCGGCTTCTTTGCCGGAGCTGCCTTCTTCACTGCAGACGCCGACTTGGCGGCGGCGGCCTTCATCGGTGCCTTGGCGGCGGGCTTGGCCGCGGCCTTGGCTGCAGGCTTCTTGGCGGCAGGCTTCGCTGCTGCCTTGGCGGCGGGCTTCGCCGCTGCCTTGGCGGCGGGCTTGGCTGCGGCCTTGGCGGCGGGCTTGGCCGCGGCCTTTGCGACCGGCTTCTTGGCGGCGGGTTTCGCCGCTGCCTTCACCGGAGCCTTGGCGGCTGCCTTCGGCGCTGCCTTCTTCACTGCAGGTTTCGCGGCAGCCTTCGGTGCCGCTTTCTTTGCCGGCGCTTTCGCCGCCGGCGCCTTGCTTGTCGTCTTTGCCATGCGATGCCCCTTGCGTTTTGCCGGCGATCGTCAGTGATCCGGCATGCTCATGCATATCTGACTCGCGGCTTTCTAGCCAGCGAAGCATTACACTGAATTTCGCAGATTAAATTTCTGTTACGGCGAAAGCATGCTCGCAATGATCGGCACAAAAGTCCGCGGAGATTCTTCGTAGCTCGCCGCGAACTTCCGCGAGAGAAATTGAAGCCACGCGACTCATGCGATCTTCTGGTCAAGCGCGGGAACTCTTGCAATGGCGGTGCTCGAGCGAGCTCACGCGAAGGGCTGTCGTATCGGCTTGCTTGATAGAGCGACTGCAGAACAACTCAAAACTTAATGCGAGCTTGTAGCTCATATATATTCAGGCCCGATCTAAGTAGCGGGGAAGCAGCATTCGCTGCTGGACAGCGTTCTTCACTGTGCCGCCGACTTTCGTCACTCGGCAAGCCAAACCGTTGGCTTTCCGTCCGCTGCGCGGACCGCTCCGCAACCCTCACTTTGGTAGAGATCGGCCGTTGCGCCGGCTTTCGTCAGTCGCCAATGCTGCAGGATTGAATGGCGCGCGAAGGAATGCCGTGTCTTCCGCCCCGCGCAGCCGCTTTTCCCTTGAAATATAAAGGCTTTCGGGCCGTCACAGCCCGGCCGGCTCTGACACCAACTGCAGCCTTCGCGACGGCTCGGTCCGATGGAGATGGGCGGCAAATGTGTCCCAGGGCGGAGTGACGGCGATTTGCGCGAGGATGCGGCCGATCTCGCCGCGATGATAGCCGCCGTGGATGACGACATGGGTCAGCATTTCCTGGCGCGACATCATCGCCTTGTCACCATCGGTGAAGATGAACGGGACGAGCTCCGCCAGAAGTTGCGGCGTAACCGCATCGAGATAGTCGCGATACCAGCGGTCCATCGCTTCGACATCGGCGCGCAGCGCATCGAGCGACGGCGTGTCCTCGGTGTTGTCGGAAACATGGCCGTGGCGCGTGCCGGAAAGATGCGCGGCGAATATCTTCGACACGACGAGATTGTGATTGAGCAGACGGATCGCTGCGTGGCGCTCGCTTGCGTGCGCTTGCGCAAGGTCTGCGAGACTTTCAAGCAGCTCGGCGTTGGCCCAGGCCTGATAGTCGAAGAGGCTGCGAAGCAGGGAAAGCGCGCACATCGCCGTTGTTCCTTTTTGTGAAAATGTGAGTATCTTGTTTATATTCTCGCGAGGCGGAACAAACATGTCTACTCGCATTGCCAAGCCGCGCATGCGCATGCGCAAGGTGCCGCGCCAGGCGCGTTCACGGGCGACCGTCGAAGCGATCATTGAGGCGGGTGCTCATGTTCTGAGCGAGCTCGGATGGGCAGGCTTCACCACCAACAAAGTGGCCGAGACGGCCGGCGTCAGCATCGGCTCGCTCTATCAATATTTTCCAGACAAGCTGTCGCTGCTCGAAGCGATCCGGCGCCGCCATTTCGATCAGGTGCTGTCGGTGATCGCCGAATCAGCCGAAGGCGGCAAGCCGCTCAGGCGATTCGCGCAGGAGCTGGTGCGCGGCATGATCGAGGCGCACAGCATCCATCCGACGCTGCATCAGGTGCTGCTCGACGAGGCGCCGGGCGATCGCGGCTCACGCGCCGCGCATGCCTCGTTCCAGACCCGCTATCTCGAACACTACACGGCCGCCGTGGCGCAGTACCGCAGGCGCCGGAAAGATGTCGAGACGATCGCGCGCGTGCTGTCCTCGGCGGTCGAGGGCGTGATCCACAATGCGGCGCGACGGGACATGCTGGATGCGCCGGAACTGCGCAAGCAACTCGTCGAGCTGATCTGCGCCTATCTTTCCGGCGCGCGGACAGGATAGCCGCGCCTAGCGCAGCACGCGGCAGCGGCCGTTGTAGACCATCCAGCGGTCGAAGCCCGAGACGCAGAATTCGACATTGTCGCCGATCGATGCGAAGCCCTGGCCCTCCTCGATCAGGTACCAGATCGTACGGGCGCGGCCGTCGGACAGGCTGACCGTGGCGCCGCAATAGCGGCGGCCGATCGGCCATTCCTCGCTGGCCGGCAGGTAGCGGTGCTGGTGGATGCGGCTGAAATCGGTGATCGCGACATCCGGCAGATGCGGGACGTGGCGCACCTGATAGGCGAAACGGTTGGTGATCTTGTTCAGCACCCAGGCCTCACCGCAGACGCCGCTGTCCTCGTCGGAATAGACGGCGAGGTCGGCGGCATGCGCCGCCTGGGTGAAGCCAAGCGATGTGCCAAGCGGCGTGCAGAGCGAGATCAGCGCGGCAAGAGCGGAACGAGCGAAGCGAGTCATGGCAGCCTCTCGAGATCGATTGTGCACACTGTGCGGATTCGCTTGGCGGCGGTCAAGCGATTGCGACGGCAATGGTTTCCGAGGCGTGGCCACCGGCATCGGCGGCCGATCCCAGCCGGCGCAGGCCATCCCATCCGCTCGCGCCAACGGGCTGGGTGGAAGCCAAGCCGCGCGGTCAATGCCCTACTCGCCCGCCAGCCAGTCCAGCGTCCAGCGCGACGGCTGCGCGACTGCCGTCACCTTGTGCAGGGCCGGCAGCAGGATCCGCAACTCGCCTTCCAGCGTGAACGGCGGATTGACCACTACCATGCCGCTGCCGTCGAGGCTGGGCTCAGTTGATGCCGGCCGGATCTCGAAGCCGATGTCGAGCAGTTTCGGGATGCCCGTCTCCTTCAGCGCCGCCCTGAACGCCGCGACCGCCTTGCGGTCCTTGATCGGATACCAGAGCGCGTAGATGCCGCCCGGCCAGCGCCGGTGCGCTCTCGACAGCCCGTCGACGATGCGGGAGAACTCCCCTCCCTCCTCGAAGGGCGGATCGACGAGCACGAGGCCCCGCTTCTCCTTCGGCGGCAGATGCGCGCCGAGCGCCAGCCAGCCGTCGAGCTCGATCACCCTTGTCTGGAAATCGCCGGCGAAGACCGCCTTCAGCCGCTCCGCGTCGTGCGGATGCAGTTCGATCGCCGTCAGCCGGTCCTGTTTGCGCAGCAGGTGCCTGGCGATCAGAGGCGAGCCGGGATAGTTCTTCACCCCGCCCTCGGGGTTCAGGGCACGAACGGCCTCGAGATAGGGCGCCAGCAGGGCGGTGACCTTGGCATCCAGATCCGCGTCGACCAGCCGGCCGATGCCGCCCAGCCATTCGCCGGTCTTCTGCGCTTCCACCGACGATAGGTCGTAGCGGCCGATGCCGGCATGGGTGTCGATGACGCGGAAGGCCTTGTCCTTCTGCTTCAGATAGTCGAGCAGACGCGTCAGCACGACATGCTTGACGACATCGGCGAAGTTGCCGGCGTGGTAGGCGTGGCGGTAGTTCATGCCGCCCTCAGTTCGACGAGCCGCCGCGGCCCCAGCGCGGCGGTGGCGGCTGCGAGTTGGGGTTCTGTGGCCTGCCGCCGCGACCGCCGAACGCGAAGGAAAACACCAGCCCGATCAGCCCGACGCCCATCACCGCGTAGCCGACCGGCCGTGCCCGCTCGTCGATGGCGCCGGCTTCTGCGCGCAGCACGAGATCGACCGCCCGGATCGGGATACCCTCGGCATCGCCCGGACCGACGGTAAAGAGATAGGGGCCGGGGCTGACCGCCTGGATCACGCCCGCCTCGTCACGGAAGATCTTGTCCGGCAGTTGCGGGCTTGCCTGGCGCGGATTGTCGGAATGACTGAACTGGAGCGTCGAGGCGAGCGCGGTGCGGCCGCCGGTGGCGGCGGTCAGCGTCAGCACGGTGCGCTGTTGCGAGACGATGCGCTCGGCCCGCGCCGTGAGGTCGACCAACACCCTCAGCGGCGCGTCGCGCGCGGCGAGCGGCACCGTCACCGGCCGGAAGCGGCCCTGCTCATACACCCGCCAGGTGCCGATCTCGTGGCCGGAGAAATTGCTCATCGCCCAGGGATAGAGGACGCCGATGGCGACGCCGGCGAGGAGGACAAGAACGAAAAGGAAGCGCATCGAAGGCCTTGGCTAGCTAATTCCCGTGGCCGCGAGCGCTTCCACCTTTTGCGGTCGCGGCCCGGGCACCATCGCGAATCCGCTCCATTTCGTCCAGCAGCATCTCCAGGCCGAGATCGAAGGTCTTGTCGAAACCGGCGGTGCCGAAATAGGCCCCGGCCGCCACGACGCTGGGAAAATCACGGGCAAGCTCTTCGTTGCTGACGGTGGTGACCGCCGACGGGCCTTTGGCGTAGCCCGCGGTCTCATCGAGGATCGCCCCCATCAGATAGTAGCCAGCGGCGCGAAACAGCCGGGCGCTAAGCTCGGGACCGAATCCGCCCGCCTCGAATACGCCGATGATGCTGTTCAGCTTGGCCAGACATGGCGGCGAGTTCATGCGGTAAACGACGATGAACGGCGCGAAGGCCGGGTGTTCGGTCGCGACACGGCGGAACTCCTGCATACCGACGCGGACCCGCTCACGCCAGGGCAGGCTTTCATCGGGGACCACCAGCGCGCTCATCTGCCGATCGACAAGCGTCTCGTAAAGATGCGCCTGCGAGGGGAAGTGATGGTAGATGCTCATCGCCTCGCAGCCGAGCGCGGCGGCCAGCTTGCGCATCGAGAAACCGGAAAGCCCTTCCCGCTCGATCACCTCGAAGGCGGCGTCCTCGATCATCTCGCGGGACAACCGGCCGCGTGTTCGCTTTCTTTTGCTCGATGAGTCCATGGCGGCGCTTGACAACTTACACTGTAAGGTTCATTTTCGGCCATACCTTACATCGTAAGGCTATCAAATACCAGAGGAGAAACAATGTCGACCCATCGCACGCTTTCAAATTCCACCCTTCGCCTGGCGTCCGCATCAATGCTCGCGGCCGCTTGCGTCTTGACCCTGACCTTGGCCTCGGCGCCTGCCCAGGCCGACGACTACGACGCCGCCATCAAGGACATCCAGTCAACCATGGGCGGCGTGCCGAGCTTCGTGAAGCAGTTCCCGAAGGCCGGTCTGCCCGGCGCCTGGGCCGAGGTCAAGGCCATTGAGCTCAGCGACAAGACGGCGCTGCCGCCGAAGGTGAAGTCGCTGATCTCGCTGGCGGTCGCGGCACAGATTCCGTGCAACTACTGCATCTGGTCGGACACGCAGGACGCCAAGCGCGCCGGCGCTACCGACGAGGAGATCCAGGAAGCGGTGGCGATGGCCGCGATCACCCGCCACTGGAGCACCATCTTCAACCTGTCT
>NZ_RZSG01000355.1:0-5950 GCF_003997725.1 Mesorhizobium sp. M4A.F.Ca.ET.050.02.1.1 | reverse complement strand
GCGGGTGGGGGAGCCGCGCGACCGCCCCTTCTCCCCTTGTGGGGTGAGAAGTGGTCCGCGTTAGCGGACGAAAAAGCCAATTGCTTGGCTTTTCGAGCTTCGAACGCCCTGAGCCTGCGAAGGGCCGGGCGGTGGCCGAGCGAAGCTCGGACGGATGAGGGGTGTTCCAGCTTGGCGTAAACCTCCGCCGGCGGCGAAAGGCGCGACACGGTCGCCAGCGCCTCACTCCGCTGGAACACCCCTCATCCGTCTCTGCGCTGCGCGCCGATCCACCTTCCCCCACAAGGGGGGAAGGGGGAGCTCTACCTATCCACCACCACATGCGGCGCGAATTTGCGGATCGCATCGATCATGTCGTCGCCGCGCACGTCGAGCGAGGAGACCTCCATGTGCACGATGGTCTTGCCGAACGGTAGGATCCGGTTCACCACATTGGCCGGCGCGTATTTGATGGCGTCGGGCGGCTCCTCGGTGAGCTCGAAATTGAGCATGGCCGAACCCTTGCCCGAGGTGAGGCGCACGCTCCGCACCTTCGTCCACGGCACCAGCACGTCGCCGGCGCGGCGGTCTCGAAAACCATGGGAGTCCAGCACGACCTGCACCGAGGTGTCGAAGGCGCCGCGCGCGAGGAAGAAGCCGAGCGCCAGGCAGCCCGCGCTGAGCAGCGCGATGACAAGCACATGCCCGCTTTTCGCCCCGGCCGCGATGCCCTGCACCACGCCGAAAGCGAAGATCGCGCCGATCAGCAGCGGCCCGATCGCCGGCAGGATTTTTCCCGTTGCGCTGTTGTGGAGTTCGAGCGGCGCGGTCATTTTTCCGCCCCTCACCGCTCGGGTTTCAGCAGCGTCCAGATCCAGCCGATGAAGGTGAGGACCAGGAACGGATAGCCGATCGCCGGCAGCGGCGCCGAAGTCGGCAGCAGCGGCGCGCCCCACAGGATCATCAGCGCCGAGACGGTGAACAGCAAGGCGGCGACGAGCCCGGCGAGCCGTGTCCAGAGCGCGAAAGTCGCCGGAGCGCTGACCATGACCAGCCCCGCCGCCCACAGCGCGATGCCGCCGACATAGGAAGGCACGCTGGCCTGCAGCCCCGCCGCGTTGCCGGCCAGAAGCAGGCTTTCGCCGGCGAGGAAGGTCAGGAAGCCGGCCGCGACGAGATCATTGCCGAGCCGCTGGTATTTCATCGTCAGCAGCGCCGCCGCAACGACGACACCCACGCCGTCGATGGTCCACAACGTCTCGCGCAGCGCGTCGCTGGCAACGAAAGTGCCCGCCATGCCCAGCGCGCCGCCGATGGCGAGGCCGATTGCGGCGATGGTGTCCGAGCGCATGTGATGTCTCCCCAAAGCCGGGGAGAGGATACGCCGATGTGGGGGGATGGTGAAGGGACTACATCCGTCGCGCGACGCGAGAGCAATGCTCCTATATGACTCCGCCCGCCGAATAGCTTTTTTCAGACATAATGTACGAATGCGTCTTGGTGAGCTTAGCTTTATCTCCCTCTGCGATTTCCGCACTTCGGAGTACCGACTGCAAAACCAACATCTTCTCGTGTGTGCATTTTAGCGGCACGCTATCGTTTTTTGCGCCAATAACTGACTTGATGCGTTTGTATTTGACCGCTTCTCCTTCCAGCTCTTTATGAAATTCAAGCAGTTCCACCCCACTAGGCAGCAACCGCTCGCCAAGATAGATATAATACTTTGGAAATTCCTCCTTGTTTTCCCTGAGTCGCGGCCACATTCCGGCAACCAATCGAGATAGAGACTCGTCATTCGTCCAAACAAATTCTGTTTCCTCAAGGAACTTAAAAATGGTTTTGGCTAATCCGAACCGAGAAAGAATCCAGATCGCAGCGTAGACCGAGCAGAAATCGTCCTTTGGAAAATAGGTTAGGATCGCCTTCAGTGAACCTGCCTCTGTTCCATCATATTCGATCTTGGCTTCTACGAGGCGTTTTGCAAGAATCAATCGGAAGTAGTCGTCGCAAACCAATCCTCGCTCAAACACGGCCTTAATCCTATCGAAATCGACCTTACGAACACCGCATATCCCTACGTTTCGTAGTGCCGAGTCGCGTAAATTAGGATGGAGTGACATAAAATATTCGAACAGGATATCCGGAATTCTTGCCGAAAACCTATTGTATATACCTATCAGTCTTTTTACTATCTTCTCACCATTTCCCACCTTGAAGTAGCCGCGTTTATATAGTTCCTCGAAAACCTGCGATACCTTTTTAATTTTCGCTTCTATAGACTCGCCCGCCGAGGTCATTGCAAGCAGCCGTGCCTCCAATTGCTCTAAGAAGCGATTGTCCCGCACTCTGAAATGTGAATAGGCCTCTTTGGCAGTCAATATCCGGGTCTTACCGGCATTCAATCTCAGACTGCGTGATTGCAATACCAGATCAGTATCTCGAAGTAACTTCTTCGCGTCTTCGATGGTGTCCACGCCTGCATCGATATCATCCATGAACCGCGCATAATTCTTTTGAGAACGCTGCTCCATAAAGCGATCCAACTCAAATAGGTAGCAGTGAGCAAGCAGCCTTGGTGCGTCGAGATCGATTTGTGGCAAACCTATTTGACGTGGAGGCATGAAATCTGGTCGCCAAGCGAGCGCGGATATTATATGAAGATAGAAATCAAAGAGCGACTCTTGGACCGTCACGAAAGACGTAATCACGTTCCGCAACTGTACAAGATCGATGAAATCGTAGTAATTCGATATATCAGTGACGACTACAAACTTGTTTTCATCACGAAAGTCTAATATTTTTTCTTGAAATTTCTTCCATGATTTGAATGTTCCGTACTCTTGTTCGTCGGTCGGCTTGAAGCTGTGATCTTGCGGCTCAAAAAACGCGTTTTTGGACGGGGACTGTTTCTTGATGTCGCTGTAGAGCCTGTCCGAAAGGCATTGCAGTATGATGGCTGCCTCGACCGAGGTCTGAACCATCAGTCGGCACAATCCGAGAGTTTTTTCGACATGGTAGCGCCGGGGCTGGCTTACACCGAAATTCCCCCTACGGATGGCCGATCGTATTCGCGCAATCACAGCATCGATGCTTGACTGAAGATCGAGATACTCCACAGGGTCCGGGAATACTTGTCTTTTTAGATCGTATCTTGTTTTCTTCCGCCACTTCTCTTCCAGTCGCTTGGCGGTGAGATACCTTAGGATATCTTGAGCTCTCAGGCTGTATTTTGGAGAGTGTTGGGTCACTCAAATTACCCAAGAGAGAAGTCGGCGTATCTAGATTCTACTCTTTAGCCAAAAGCGCAGCCGACGTCTATCTTGTCTCCATTGGCAGAACGCGGCCGCCAACTGATTTCGAAATCCCTCATAAGCGCTGGGACGAACGCCCTTGGGTGAAGTCGGTTGTCTCAGCTAACACGCTTCCCGTCGATGAAGATATTGCGCCTAACAAGTGACGGCCGAGTCCTCGTTTCGATGCGAATTGAGAAGCCCTTTAGGATCAGGCGAATTGCTTCTTCCTCGGTTCGGACGAGGACCTCGTTCTTTTTGAGGTGTTTGATGTTCCGGGCTTCAGGATCCCCGAGAACGAATAGCCCGTCTTTCTGTGCTGGCGGCCATTTCCGGCCATCGGAAGTCAACCGATAGATTCTCATCACCATCCCTGATGTTGTCCGAGGGTCTTTGTCGGCTGCTCGTTCGACGGTCTACACAGACCTCAATCCCCCATCTTCAGCGCCTGGATAAACGCCTCCTGCGGGATATCCACTTTGCCGAACTGCCGCATCCGCTTCTTGCCCTCTTTCTGCTTGTCGAGCAGCTTGCGCTTGCGCGAGACGTCGCCGCCGTAGCATTTGGCGGTGACGTCCTTGCGCAGGGCCGAGACGGTCTCGCGGGCGATGATGCGGCCGCCTATTGCCGCCTGGATCGGGATCTTGAACAGGTGCTGCGGGATCAGCTCCTTCAGCTTCTCGCACATCTGGCGGCCACGCTTTTCAGCCGCCGTGCGGTGCACCAGCATGGACAGCGCGTCGACCGGCTCGTCATTGACCAGGATCGACATCTTGACCAGGTCGCCCTCGCGATAGTCGGTCAGGTGATAGTCGAAGGAGGCGTAGCCCTTGGAGATCGACTTCAGGCGATCGTAGAAGTCGAAGACGACCTCGTTGAGCGGCAGGTCGTAGGTGAGCATGGCGCGCTTGCCGACATAGGAGAGATCGGCCTGAATGCCGCGCCTGTCCTGGCAGAGTTTCAGGATGCCGCCGAGATAGTCGTCAGGCGTCAGGATGGTGGCGCGGATCCACGGTTCCTCGATCGAGGCGATCTTGACCACGTCGGGCATGTCGGCCGGGTTGTGCAGCTCCTTCACCGTGCCGTCGTTGAGGTTCATGCGGTAGACGACGGACGGCGCGGTGGCGATGAGGTCGAGGTTGAACTCGCGTTCCAGCCGCTCCTGGATGATCTCCAGATGCAAGAGGCCGAGGAAGCCGCAACGGAAGCCGAAGCCAAGTGCTGCCGAAGTTTCCATTTCATAGGAGAAGGAGGCGTCGTTGAGGCGCAGCTTGCCGACGGCGGCGCGCAGATCCTCGAAATCGGCGGCGTCGACCGGGAACAGGCCGCAGAACACCACCGGCTGCGCCGGCTTGAAGCCCGGCAGCGCCTTTTGCGTCGGGCGGCGATCCTCGGTGATGGTGTCGCCGACGCGGGTGTCGGCCACTTCCTTGATCGAGCCGGTGAAGAAGCCGAACTCGCCGGGGCCAAGCTCGTCGACATTGATGCGGGCGGGCGTGAAGACGCCGGTGCGCTCGACCAAATATTTGGCGCCGGTGCCCATCATGCGGATGGTCTGGCCCTTCTTCAGCACGCCGTCGATGACGCGGACCAGCACGATGACGCCGAGATAGGCGTCGTACCAGCTATCGACCAGCATCGCCTTCAGCGGGGCCGATAGATCGCCCTCGCGCGGCGGCGGCAGCTGGTGGACGATCGCCTCCAGCACGTCGGGGATGCCCAAGCCGGTCTTGGCCGAGATCAGCACGGCGTTGGAGGCGTCGATGCCGATCACCTCCTCGACCTGCTCGCGGATGCGCTCGGGCTCGGCCGCCGGCAGGTCGACCTTGTTCAGCACCACGACGATCTCGTGGTTGTTGTCGATGGCCTGGTAGACATTGGCCAGCGTCTGCGCCTCGACGCCTTGCGAGGCGTCGACGACCAGCAGCGAGCCCTCGCAGGCGGCCAGCGACCGCGACACCTCATAGGCGAAGTCGACATGGCCGGGCGTGTCGATGAGGTTGAGGATATAGTCCTCGCCATTGTCGGCGCGGTATTTCAGCCGCACCGTCTGCGCCTTGATGGTGATGCCGCGCTCGCGCTCGATGTCCATCGAGTCCAGCACCTGCTCCTTCATGTCACGCGCCTCCAGCCCGCCGGTGAGTTGGATCAGCCGGTCGGCAAGCGTGGATTTGCCATGGTCGATATGGGCGACGATGGAGAAATTGCGGATATGGTCGAGGGGCGTCGTCATGCGGCGCGCTTTAGCAGGGGCGGGGTTGAGGGGCAAGCGGTGGGCTCTTCTCCTTCTCCCCTTGTGGGAGAAGGTGGATCGGCGCGCAGCGCCGAGACGGATGAGGGTGTTCCAGCGGAGTGAGACGTCGGCGTTCCCTGGAACACCCCTCATCCGTCGCCTTCGGCGACACCTTCTCCCACAAGGGGAGAAGGGGAGTCGCGCCAACCCGCCCCGCGCCTAGATAAGTCGCACCTTAAAGATTAATCCACCAGTTTGGAGCATGATCCGCCGCTGCCTCGGCAGGCCTGGTTTGGGGGACCTCAACAATGTTCGGATACACAAGAGATTTCGTGCGCTCGCGGCGCGGCTCGATGATGCCGGTGTTCATCATCATCCTGACGCCGCTGCTGCTCGCCGTCGGCTTCTCGGTCGACTACACCTCGGCGGTCGAGACGAAAAGCAACAT
>NZ_RZSG01000354.1:0-5959 GCF_003997725.1 Mesorhizobium sp. M4A.F.Ca.ET.050.02.1.1 | reverse complement strand
CCATCGTCCTGGGCATCCCAATTCCGTCCATCGATCCGGTGTTTCTGGGAGTTGTAGGTGTCCATATTCTGTTTGGGCTTGCCGCCTTGACCACCGGCGCTGCCGCGATGTTCGCCCAAAAGGGGCGCGGCCGGCACTCGAACTTCGGCAGCATTTACTTTTGGTGCCTGTTCGGCGTGTTCGTGTCTATGAGCGCCTTGTCGCTCCTGCGCTGGGCGGAAAACTACCACCTGTTCGCGCTGGGATGCATTTCTTTCGCATCTGCCTATTTCGGGCGCATGGCCGCCCGACGACACTGGCGCCAATGGCCCAGGCTGCATCTCACCGGCATGGGGATGTCCTACGTCGTAATGCTTACCGCATTTTACCTCGATAACGGCAAGAACCTGCCCTTGTGGAGGGAGCTTCCAACTATTGCATTTTGGGTTCTGCCCAGCGCGATCGGAATGCCGATAATCCTCCATGCCTTGTTTCAGCACCCGGTCGTCCTGGACTTCGATCGCTCGCGAGCGGCAAGCACCAGATCCGCAAATCCAGACTGAGAGGCGAGCGCCTTTCGGTGCTACGTCAGACGACCCGCTTGCCGTCGGCGCCGATCACCACCTCGCCGTCCTCCTTGGTGAACGGGCCGATGTCGGGATTGGACAGGATGTCGAGCACCGCTTCCGACGGCCGCGCCAGTATCGTGCCTTTCGGCGTCACCACGATCGGCCGATTGATCAGGATCGGATGCGCCAGCATGAAATCGAGGATCTCGTCGTCGCTCCATTTGGGATTGCCAAGATCGAGCTCGGCATAGGGCGTACCCTTTTCGCGCAGCAGCTGGCGCGGCGTCATCGCCATGGCGGCGATCAGCTCGACGAGCTTTTCGCGCGACGGCGGCGTCTGCAGATATTCGATCACCTCGGGCTCCTCGCCCGACTGCCGGATGATCGCCAGCGTGTTGCGCGAGGTGCCGCAGGCAGGGTTGTGATAGATGGTGATGGTCATTCGGCGGCTCTCATCTCAGGTTTCGGTTCAGCAAGCAGCCAGCCGGCCAGCGCCAGCGCAAGCAGCGCGCCTAGCAATTCGGCGACGATGAAGGCGGGGACGTCGAGCGGCCGGATGCCGGAAAAGGTGTTGGAGAAGGCGCGTGCAATGGCCACTGCCGGATTGGCAAAGGAGGTCGAGGCCGTGAACCAATAGGCCGCGGTGATGTAGAGCCCGACCAGCCAAGGAATGGCATCGCCGCGAAAACGCAGGCCGGCGAGAATGGTGAAGACCAGCCCGAAACTCGCAACCAGTTCGGCGATCCACTGCCCCGCCCCGCTCCGCACCGTCGTCGACAGTTCGACGAGAGGCAGGCCGAACATGGCATGCGCGACGACCGTGCCGGCGAGGCCGCCGAGCAACTGGGCGACGACATAGCAAAGTGCGGCATGCCAGCTGATCTCGCGCCTCAGCCCGAACACCAGCGTCACGGCCGGATTGAAATGGGCGCCGGAGATCGGGCCGAGGACTGTGATCAGCACCACCAGGATAGCGCCGGTCGGCAGCGTGTCGCCGAGCAGGGAAAGCGCGACGTCGTCGGTGAGACGATCGGCCATGATGCCCGAGCCGACGACGGCTGCGACCAGCATGGCGGTGCCGAGCGCCTCGGCGGCGAGACGGCGGGGAAGATCGACAATCATGGGCGGGTCCGCATGTGTTGGATTGCTAGCATTTGCAGGTCACGGCCTGGAGGACCGGCTGGCAGAGTTCCGGCGCGCCGCTGCAGCAATCCTCCATGAGATAGGCAAGCAGGTCGCGAAAGCCGGTCATGTCGGCGACGTAGCGGATCACGCGCCCTTCTCGCGCCGCGCGGACCAGTCCGGCATGGTCGAGCACCTTCAAATGCGCCGACATGGTGTTCTGGACGATTTCGAGCCGCGCGGCGATCTCGCCCGCCGGCAGGCCGCCCGCCCCGGTCTTCACCAGAAGGCGGAAAACCTCCAGGCGCGTGTTCTGACCAAGCGCCGCCAAGGCGCGAAGGGCCGCTTCCCTGTCCATCCATATATCCTTAAATCCGGATTTGAGGATGCTTAGTAACGCAACATGACAGACAGATGACAGCGGGCGTGACGAGGATCGGTCGGGTGCACCAATGGAACTCAGAACGTATCGAAGCGACGCTCCACGTCGCGCGCGAACATTTCCCGCTTTTCGTCCGATATGCTGTGAACGGAGTATCGCGACAGGTACAGATGCCGCACGCCCCGGCCGCACATGGTCTTCAGTCCGCGCAGCAGCACCTTCTTTCCGGGGTTCTGCATATAGAGTTTGGTGTACCACCACGGCGACCCGCATGTGGTGACCACGCCCATGCGGCGGATGTTGAGCAGCGCCGGCTTGAGCAGGCCGTCATCCGGCGGCACCTCGTAAGCGATGCCTGGGCGCCACACCCGATCGAAATAGCCTTTCAAGATAGCGGGCATGCCTGACCACCAGGTCGGAAAGCAGAACACACACGCCTCTGCCCACCGCAACGCATCGATATAGAGTTGCAGATCCTTCGGCGCCTGGGTGGGATCATAGTGGCCACGCCATTCCTCGGGCTGCATCGTCGGGTCGAACTTCATCTCGTAGAGGTCAAAGTCGATGACCTCGTCGCCTCTTGCCTTGAGCGTCTTGACGACGCGCTGGTGAAGCGATGCCAAATAACTGTCGGCCGCCGGATGCGCGTAGACTACATTGACCTTCATTGGATGACGCCCTCAAGCCTTCCACCCGAAGCTATTAGTCGAAGCTAATAGGCTTGCCTAGCTGCCGGAGCGCCCCGGCATGCGGCGCCTCCTGCCCGCTTCGACTAGGCCACGCAGATGCCGGGCACCGAGACCTTCTGGAACAGATGCGGCGAAGCCACAGCCGAGGACGGATAGGCCGAGATCTTCGCCCTGAACTGCGGATGGGAGAAAGCGGCGCGGAAGGCGGCGGTCGATTCCCACACGGCATAGTTCAGGTAGGTCGGGCTTTCGCCGATCGCGCGGTGAAGCTGGGTCGAGATGAAACCCGGCTGCTGCTTCATGAAGACAGCGTCGTCCTGCCAGACGTCGAGGAAGGTTTGCTCGTCGGCCTTGTCGAGCGTGAACACGTTCACCAGCACGACGGGGGCGGCGTCGATCGCGACCTGGCGGTCGATCGGGAAAGCAGGGTCGAGGGGGCGCATATGGGTCATGGGAGGCTCCTTCAATTGGTGTTATGATGTCAATCTGTTATGATGCATACATATACATTTGACAACATGATGTCAACATAGATATAAGGTGACAAATGCCCGATACAAAGCGAACACCGACCGGCAAGGCTTTGAGCGATCTCATTCTCGACCTGTTCAGGCTGAACAGCCGCATCAGCGCTGCCGGCGACAGGCTGGTCGCCGATCTCGGCCTGACCAGCGCCCGCTGGCAGGTGCTGGGAGCCATCGTCGCCGCCGAGCGTCCGCAGCCGGTGGCGTGGCTGGCGCGCGATCTCGGCGCCAACCGCCAGAACGTGCAGCGCATCGTCAACGACCTCGAGGGCGAAGGACTGGTCGCCTTCAGGATCAACCCGCATCACCGGCGGGCGCAGCTTGTCGTGCTGACCGACGACGGGCGCGAAGCCTACGACGCGGCCATGCGCCTGCAGGCCCCCTGGATCAACACCCTCGCCGACGGGCTTGCCGTCGAGGACATCAACACCATGCACGGCGTGATCACGGCACTACGCAAAAAACTGGAAGGCAACGATGACGCTGAAGAGCAGGGCTGACCGCTGCGGAACGGTGGCTGTCCCATCCCTTGCTGAGCGCCGCCCTCATCCTGGCGCTGCTCGCTTCCCAGCATCGCCAGCTTTGGACGGCCCGAACCGGCGCACAGTACACCGCGCGGCTGCGTTGCCAAGCGCGGCGATTTCGCGCAACGGTTCCGACAACCGCAATGACCGCAGTAGCCTCACCGATGCCAGTATCCCGTGCCCGATAGCTCAATACTCGTCACCGGAGCGCGCGCGCCGGTGGCGCTGCATCTGACGCGGCTGCTGTATGGCGCCGGACACCGGGTAATCCTCGCCGACACACCTGCCCGCCCGATTGCTGCCGCCAGCGTGGCCTGCGCACGCTACTACCGCCTGCCGCGACCGCGCTTCGAGCCGGCGGCCTACGCCGAGGCGGTCGAGGCGCTGGTGCGCGCCGAAGGGATCGGCCTGGTCATCCCGACCTGCGAGGAGGTTTTCCATCAGGCGCTCGCCTGGCGCGACCGCGCGATCCCGGCGCGCCTGTTCGCGCCCGGCATCGAGTTGCTCGCCGAAGTCCACAACAAACATGCCTTCATCCGGCTGGCCGAACGGCTCGGCCTGGCGGTGCCGGAAACGGTGCTGCTGCAATCGCGCGACGATCTGGGGGCCATGCGCGGCCGCGCGCGCGAATTGGTGTTCAAACCGGTGTGGTCGCGCTTTGCCAGCCAGGTGCTTTTGCGCCCCTCGCCCGGCGCACTCGATGCCGTCAATCCCTCGCCCGCCGCGCCCTGGGTGGCGCAGCGCTTCGTGCCCGGCGAGGAGATCAGCGCCTATGCGGTGGCGCGCGGCGGCAGGCTAAAGGCATTCTCGCTCTACCGATCGCTCTATCGCGCCGGCAAGGGTGCCGGCGTCTTGTTCGAGCCGGTCGAGGACGCGGCCGCGCGGCGGCTGGTCGAGCGCATCGTCGCCGCCACGTCATGGACCGGACAGATCTCCTTCGACCTGATGCGGCAGGCAGACGGAACGGTTCTGCCGCTGGAATGCAACCCGCGCGCCGTCAGCGGGCTGCATTTCTTCCGCGATCCGGCGCGCTTTGCGAACGCGGTGCTGGGAGACGGGCCCGAGGTCAGACCCGATGTCACCGCGCCCCAGACCGCGCGGCTCGCCATGTGGATCTACGGGCTGCCGGCGGCCTTGCGCTGCGGTGGCCTCGGCCGCTTCCGCAAGGCGATGCGTGAGGTCGAGGAACTGCTCGACTGGCCTGATGATCCGGCGCCGGTGAAGGCGCAATGGGCGGCGCTGGGCGAGATCGCAGGCGTTGCGCTTCGAGAGCGCATCAGCCTGCAGGCGGCATCGACGCGCGACATCGAATGGAACGGGCCGGACGAGTGACGTCGGCAGGAGGGCGAAGGAATGCGACGGTCCTTCCGCCTGCCGTCACAGCTCGATCTGATGCACTCTTGGCTCGCTTGCCGCCGGCGGCAGGTTCCCGGCCATAATCGCGGCGATGTCGTGGCGCAGGAAATCCAGCGGACCGATCACCGGCAGCGCCGGCGGGGCGAAACGGGCGTTGTCGCTCGCCGATTTCAGCACGCGGCGATCCTGCTGCAGGGCGACGTTGAACAGCGGCTTGAAGGCAAATGCCTTTATCCTGCCGAGCAAGCCCTGGCGCGGGCCGGTCAACCAGCCGACGCCCTCGACGGTGCGCTCGTCGGCCTGGCGCAGATGGAAGGTGGTGGCGAGGGCCAGCCCATCCTTGCTCCAATATTCCAGTTCGGCGATGCCGGGATGGCGGAAGCGGCCGATTGTTCTCGCGCGCTCACCCTCCAGCAGCCGGCTGATCAGCCCCTGCTGCCGATCCTCGCCGGTGTAGCAGGCCTCGACCCAGCCCTCGCCGCCGGTCACCTCGACGCGCACGAGATGGCGTCGCGAGCTCAGGCCGCGCAGCAGGCCCTTGTGGGTGAAGTGGGTATGGGTGGCATCGAGGATGTTTTCGGCCGCGTCGATCACCGTCGACTGCGTCGAGCTGCGCACCCGCCGCACGACGAGGTCCCGACCCTGCATGCAGTGGAGATAGGGCTCGCCCTGCGGCGTTCCCGACGAGACGAAGACGACGCCGTCGCGCTCGATGACGCCGTAGCGACGCACGCGGTAATGCGGCATCTCGCCGACATGACCGGGAATGGCGGTGCAGCGGCCTTCGCCGTCATAGCGCCAACCGTGATAGGGG
>NZ_RZSG01000353.1:0-5963 GCF_003997725.1 Mesorhizobium sp. M4A.F.Ca.ET.050.02.1.1 | reverse complement strand
GACCAGAACGCATCCGCTCCGGTGCCTGGAGCGAACAGCTTTACGGAAGCCCAGGCGAAATCACGGATCCAGGATGCCGGCTTCGCCAATGTCAGCACATTGACGAAGGACGACCAGGGCATCTGGCGCGGCACCGCCGAGAAAGACGGAAAGCAGGTAGCCGTAGCGCTCGATTTCAAAGGCAACGTGGTTGCCGGCGCTCAATAACCGAACTCAGACGATGGAGTGAAACATGACGACTGTCACCGGACTTTTCGATGACTATCAGGACGCGTCCGACGCAGTAAGCGAGCTGGAAGCGATTGGCGTGCCGAGAGACGACATCAGCATCGTGGCGAACAATTCCGACAATTGGTATCGGGGGGACGAGACCTCGGAAGCCGGCGACGATGCCGCGGCCGGCGCGGGCCTGGGAGCGCTCGTGGGCGGCGCAGGCGGCCTTCTTACCGGGCTCGGAATCATGGCCATACCCGGTGTCGGGCCTGTGGTGGCGGCCGGCTGGCTAGCTGCTACGGCAGTTGGCGCGGTGGGCGGCGCGGTGGTCGGCGGAGCCGCCGGCGGAATTGTGGGCGCACTGACGGAGTCCGGCGTTCCTGAACGCGATGCTCATGTCTATGCCGAGGGCGTTCGCCGCGGCGGCAGTCTCGTGACGGCCAAAGTCGACGATCGGCTCACCGGCGAGGCTGAACGCATCCTGCGAGGCGAGCGTGCCGCCAACCTGGACGAGCGGCGAAGCGCTTACGAGGCCAGCGGGTGGACGGGATTCGACGCGACCGCAGAGCCCTATGATGACATCGAGGCCGAACGCGATCGCGTTCGCCGGACCACACCACTCTAAAAAATGAGGCCCCGTCGAATACACGACGGGGCTTTTTCTTGCCGGGCGCACGAGGCATCCAAAATTTTTTGATTGTCTGCTCATCTGGAACATCTAAGGCAATCCCACGCAGGAGCAGAGGGGATGACCCGGATCGCGACCTTCAACGTCAATGGGGTTAACGGCCGGCTCCCCGTGCTCTTTAAGTGGCTTGGCGAGACTGACTGTGACGTCGTCTGCCTTCAGGAACTGAAAACATCGAACGCAAAATTCCGATCGAGCGATTCGGGACCTCGGCTTTGGCGCAATCTGGCACGGCCAGAAATCCTATAACGGCGTGGCAATCCTGGCCCGTGGTAGGGATCCGGTCGAGCGCCGCCGCGGCTTGCCGGGCGATCCCGATGATACGCATAGCCGCTATCTCGAGGCGGAAATCGACGGTCTCATCGTCGACTGCATCTATCTGCCCAATGGCAATCCCGCGCCAGGGCCAAAGTTCGATTACAAGCTCCGTTGGTTCGAGCGTCTCGTCACCTACAGCCAGTCGCTGTTGGGCGAGCGCACGGTGCTTTGTGGTGATTACAACGTCGTGCCCACCGAAATAGACGCCGTTGTTCCGGCGCGCTGGCTGGGCGATGCCGTCTTCTTCCCCGAATGCAGGAAAGCCTATGCCCACATGCTAACCTTGGGTTGGGTGGATGCGATGCGTCGTATCCATCCAGACAAGGGCATATACACCTACTGGAACTTTTCCTATCGCGGCGGCTACGACCGAAGCTCAGGCCTGCGGATGGACCATCTGCTCGTAAGCCCGTCCCTTGCGAAGCGCATTCTGGCCGCGGGAGTCGATGTCGAGACCCGTGGATGGGAAAAGCCGAGCGATCACGCACCCGCCTGGATCGACGTCGGTTAAGACCGTTTGCGCAATTGCAGTTGCAGAAAGTCTGCCCGGCAGCCGTCGCCCACGCTTCACGTCGAAACCCTGAAAGGAGACCTCGCAGATGCCAAAGTTCGTTACGATCCAATATGGCGATCGGGCCGGATATGACCGCACGCCCCAACCCGTCAGGGATGCCGGCTCATGAACAGGACGCGAGGTTACGCTCCGAAGGCGCCCCGATAGGCAGGGCGGGGACGCCGGTACAGGTGCGCAATCCGGAGGGGTCGGGAGTGGAAACTCGCGATGGTGCGTTCATGTCCTCAGATCTGCCGATCGCCGGATTTGCCTTGATCGAAGCTGCTGACCTCACCGAGGCCATCGGCAAAATCTCGCAGGTCCCCTGTGCAGTCGCGCATGGCGTCGTCGAGGTGTGGCCCCTGGGCTGAAAACCCGGTGCAGTCTTGCTTGAATTGCTCCGCTGGGTGATGCCTGGCAGCACACCGCCGCCCCGGCCATCACCTACCTCCTCATTGGGCAGTGGGTCAGCCTAAGATGACTTGATGCGTTCTGATAAGCCGATCTGCATAAGATTCAATGAGACAGTACCGACCCGTTGCAAGTCATCCTTGCCATTTTCCAGAGGTCGGAAGCAGGGTAAGGTTGCCTATTCGCGTTTCTGGCTCGCGGAGATCGGCGGCAGCCCCCCTAGCCTGGACTATTCCAGGCCTGCACTTCGTAGGCCTTCGATATATCTTGAGCGGTCTTCCGCCCGTATCAGTGGGTGGTATTTCTCGACCCAGTCGATGCTGAAATTCGGCTGTAAGCGTTTGCATTCGACGAGCCCTTGGCGTGCGATTTCCAGATCACCGGCTAGTCCTGCGGCTGCCGTGAGTGTGCGCCAAGCGGTTCCAAAGTTCGGTCTCATCTGTACGGCCCGACGTTCAGCGCTTACCGCTTCGGCGTACCGCCCGGCGACTAGATGGCAAAGCCCTTCAACCGAAAGATTGGCCGCTTGGGTTTGATCAAGAGGACTCAATCGTCGTGCGATTTCGAGCTGACGGAGGCCATCGTCCGCAAGTCCGGCATAGCCAAATGCAACTCCCAAGATTATGTGGGCGAATACAAAGTTCGGGTTGCGCTGCAGTGCCTCGTTCAGTTCCTCCACCGCCGGCCCAAGTCGTCTCGACATCGCAAATACGTAACCCGCCGCAAAATGGGCCCATGCGTCGTCGGGATCGAGGTCAATCGCGCGTTGGGCGAGGGTGAGGGCATTGGATATGCTTGGAGCAAATTCCAAATTGCCTGAGACCACACGGGTGGCAAAGGCCCAAGCGAGTAGGCTGCGGGCGCGTGCATAGTGGGGATCAACCTCAATCGCTCGCTTCAGGAGGTTGATGCCAGTGTCCTCGTCTTGAATAACCCATGTCCAGATATAAGGCATTGCCCGGACAACACAGCCCCAGGCATCGAGACTCTCCGGCGCCTTACTTTGAAGGCGAAGGCGTTCAGCTGCGTAAATCTGCGGCTCTATCGCCGCGACAACGCTGTGAGTGATCTCGTCCTGCACGGCGAAAATATCAGAGGTGGGCCGGTCGTAGCGCTCTGCCCAGATGTGATTGCCGCTGGCCGCGTCGACAAGCTGCCCAGTTACCCGCACCCGCTCGCCAGCTTTGCGGACGCTGCCCTCCAGTATGTAGCGAACACCAAGCTCACGCGCGACCTGACGGATATCTGGCGCCTTGCCTTTGTACGCGAAGGTCGAATTGCGCGCGATAACGAAGAAGCCCCGCAGCTTGGATAAGGCCGTAATAATATCCTCGGCGACGCCGTCGCCAAAATATTCCTGTTCGGGGTCACCGCTCATGTTCAGGAACGGCAGGACAGCAATCGACGGCTTGTCGGGCTCGGCCAGTTTTCCTCCGATAGGGCCGGGCAGTGTCGGCTCTCTTTCGGGGTCACGGTCTAAGGCTACTCGATAGGCTCGCACCGGCCGTGCAATGTTTTTGAGTTCTTTGTCGCCGATATCCTCGAAATCAACCTTCAGCTTGTCGCGCACTTGTTCATATGCCGCACCCGACAGGCAAATACCGTTAGGTTCGGCGATACTTTGCAGACGGGCAGCAATATTGACACCGTCGCCCATCAGGTCGCCGTCGCTCTCTTCGATTACATCGCCAACATGGATACCTATGCGGAACTCGATACGTCTATCAGGCGGCACCCCGGCGTTGCGTTCGAGCATGGCGTTCTGCACTTCGATAGCGCAACGGACTGAATCGACAACGCTGCGGAACTCGACGAGGGTTCCGTCACCGGTGCGTTTCACCACTCGTCCGATGTATACCGCGATCGTAGGATCAACCAGGTCGCTGCGGAGGGCCCGGAGGCGCGCGAGAGTCCGATCTTCGTCCAAGCCAGCCAGTCGGCTGTATCCGACGACATCGGCTGCCAGGATCGCCGCAAGCTTGCGGGTCTCGCTCATTTGCCCCTTCCTTCACTCACCGACATAGCACAGACTCATTAGGGCTGCTTCATTTAGATCGGCTCGACCTGCAGCCGCTTCCG
Source organism: Mesorhizobium sp. M4A.F.Ca.ET.050.02.1.1 (assembly GCF_003997725.1). NCBI lineage: Bacteria > Pseudomonadati > Pseudomonadota > Alphaproteobacteria > Hyphomicrobiales > Phyllobacteriaceae > Mesorhizobium > Mesorhizobium sp. M4A.F.Ca.ET.050.02.1.1. Next base: position 1,701 of record NZ_RZSG01000353.1, on the reverse strand, counting down.
GTCCGCAGTGGACATTGCCGGCGATTGTTGAAAGGGCTTGGAGTGGGTCCCGCGCGGTCATCTGCGATGAGCGACTTGATCCCGTTGCGGACGTCGTGACTAGGCGCGATGATCTCAACCGCGCCAATTCGGCTTCCGGACTTAGGGGAGACACTTGTATGGCTGATTTCAACGTCGGCTTCGTGATTTTCCCCAATATCACTCAACTAGACTTCACCGGCCCGTTTGAGGTTCTGAGCCGGCTTGCAACGCCGCCCTCTATCTCGGCTCGCAGCAAGTTCCCGCAGTCGCGCACCCACGTCGTCGCGAAGACGATGTTGCCTGTCGTGAGTGACCGCGGCCTTGGCATCATGCCCAGTTGCACTTTCGAAACTTGTCCCGCGCTCGACCTCCTTTGCGTGCCGGGCGGCTCGGGCGTTGCGGAAGCGCTCGCCGATGCAGTGACGATCGACTTCATTCGCCGGCAGGGCGCGCATGCACAATACGTGACATCGGTATGCATGGGCGCGTTTCTTCTTGGCGCAGCCGGACTGCTGAAGGGGCGTCGGGCAGCGACGCATTGGGCCTATGTCGACCTATTGCCCCTGGTTGGCGCGCGACACGAAAAGGCACGTGTCGTCCGAGACGGCAACGTCTTCACGTCGGGTGGAGTCTCTGCAGGCATCGACTTCGCCTTGACCATCATTGCCGAACTTGCAGGGCCGGAGGTCGCACAAGCCATCCAACTTGGGATTGAGTACGACCCGTCGCCACCTTTCGATGCCGGCCAGCCCGACAAGGCGTCCGAGGCGGCCACGGCGCTGATGGTTCACCGCAATGAGGAGGCCCATGCGGGCATCAAGCGGGGGCTCGAGAAGGTTTCGCATAGAAAGGTGTAGGCAACTCTTCGCCTCACAGGTGTAGCTGCCGAGGTGCAACAATCGGAGGTGAGCGGCCCCTGTAATGGGCGCGAAAACCCTTGCACCCGTCGCTATGGACGACGCCCGTGCCGATCGCGATGAACTCCAGTAGATGCGCGCCGGGTACAAATTTGGAGCGCGAAGTGTGAACTTGGAGAGTCGCGTCGGGCGGCTTCGACGTCAATAGCCAGGCTCTTGCGCGGTCCGGCGACAATGTGCGGGGAAATCTAGGGAGGCAGCCAGTACGGATCCAGCTGAGAGCGGCCGAGGCGCTGCAAGCGACTCGGCAATGACGGCAGCAAGCTCCACTCGCAGCGAAACTAAAGAAGCAATCGTGCGTTGGACGCGATTAAGCCATTTCGTCTTGGGATGGGGCGGGTGAGCATGGTCAAGCCAACGTCGCGTAAAGCAATTCAGGGGTCAACCGCTCGTCAAGCGAAGTCGCCTATGCGTGACCCAGCCAATTCAGAACTGCCAACTTTTCGGCCCGTCCAGCTCGCAACGCTCGTGGACGTCGTCCCTGCCGGCGACCGCTGGCTCCACGAAATGAAATATGACGGCTATCGCATTCTAGTCGCCGTCGGCAGCGGGCAAGCGCGTGCCTACACGCGATCTGGCCTGGACTGGTCTCACCGTTTTCCTTCCATTCTTTCGGAAGCCAGCAAGCTCAAGGTCGGGTCCGCGCTGATTGATGGCGAGGCCGTCGTTGTCGATGCAAACGGACGATCAAACTTCCAGGCCCTTCAAAACGCATTGAAGGGTGCGCCGGCGACCATCGACTTTTATGCCTTCGACCTCCTTC
>NZ_RZSG01000352.1:0-5983 GCF_003997725.1 Mesorhizobium sp. M4A.F.Ca.ET.050.02.1.1 | reverse complement strand
GATATGGGAAGTCAAGCCCTTGCCAGCGGCAATTTTGCTCTGGCAACTGCCCTTCGTACACGGCGTGGCGGAAGCCAAAAAGCTTTGCCGGCACCCGCCGGTCGCGGCGGTGGTATCGCCGGTCTCTTCCACTAAGTCGTGCTGCTCGATGAAGCGACGGAAGCTCGACTCTTTGATGAGCCGGCCTGCCAGCTCCTCCACTTTTTTCGTAGCTGCAGGAGCGAGAAAACTGGCGGCATCAGCTCGAAGGCGCTTTCCTCGTGCAACGTGCGGCTCTCGCCGTCAGAGCGGCAGGTCGCCAAAACCTACAGTGATCCTTTTCGATGCCGCACGCATCGCGGGCGGGACGCTGGTCGAGCCGACACACGTAGTCGCGATTGCCGCGGCAGGCTACGCCCGGATCGACGAGTTACGGGCCACGGAGGACCTCGCGCCGATTCACACACTTGACAGGCCCGCGCGCCTGCTCGTTGCCGCCTGGCTAGGCGAGACACGGCTGATCGACAATATCGCAATGTTGGCACGCCCGGGAGCCATCACGCGTCTACAAAGAAGGGCTTCGTTAAGCCGAGTTGACAGCGCTGCCTCAAGGGTATAAACAGAACCGTGTTCTAATAATAGGCAAGGTTCCCGGTTGGCATGGATACAGAGCCCAGTGCGGCGGCATGGAAATCGGACCGAGGCTCGTTGATCCGGAAGTGTCCGGAACGCCCCCATGTTCTCGCGGGGCGAGTCAAAAGCTCCATACGCTATTTTTTGGCGGAGTGACGATCTCCATCAGGGTTGCAACACGTGATGCAGTACGACGATGCGCATTCGACGTTTTCGGTGGCATTAGCTCCCCTTCGAAACCCGCCGTTTCGTTCGATCTGGGCCGCCACGCAAGTGTCAAGCCTCGGGTGGGTGGTGCAAACTACGGCAATCAGTTGGCTCATGGCTACGATCTCGGCCTCCGATCTCATGGTCGCACTCGTGCGGGCCTCATCCACATTGACCGCCTTCTTCCTATCGATCGTCGCCGGCGCTATCGCCGATAGTCTCAGCCGGCGCGGGGTGATGCTGGCTGGTCATTGCCTGCTTGCATTGGCTTCCGCAACGCTAGCGATTTCCGTCGGATTGGGTTTTGTGAGCCCATGGCTGATCCTTGGGCTGGATTTTTTGGCAGGATGCCGCTTTGCCTTGAATGACCCGGCCTGGCCCGCGTCTGTCGGTGACCTCCTGGAAAACGCGATATTCCGGCCGCAGTGACGCTGATGTCGGTCGGATTCAACATCGTGCGCAGCACAGGCCCCGCACTCGGCGGCGTCCTTGTCGCCTTCTTCGGACCCCTCGCCGCTTTCGCTTTGGCAGCCGTGAGTGATCTGGTTCCTCTTGCTGCTATCACCCGCTCCAAATGGTGCGTTCGCTCGTCTTCACTGCCGCGCGAGCGAATAATTACCGCCATTCATGATGGCGTGCGCTTCACCGCGATGTCCTCAGAGATCAAAGCGGCAATCGCGCGCGGAACCCTGTTCGGGCTAGCGAGCATTGCCATCCTCGCCCTGCTGCCACTTGTCGTCCGCGATCACTTGGAAAAAGGGCCCACTGCCTACGGCACCCTCCTAGCTGCTTTTCGTATGGGTGCGTTCACAGCCGGCCTTAGCAGCAACCATCTCCGGCGGATCATGTCCCAGGACCGGCTTATCGCGTTGGCCTCCGTCGCGTGTGCCGCATGTTGCCTTACGCTTGCCCTTGCATCCTCGCTATCCGTTGCGGCTATCGCACTGGCACCCGGTGGCGCAGGCTGGCTTCTCACCTGGACCGGCACGGATGTATGCATACAATTGGAGAGCCCGAGGTGGGTCGTCGGCCGGACGCTTTCAATCTACTATGCCTTGGCCCACGGCGGCATGGCCGCAGGCAGCTGGATCTGGGGCAGTGTTGCCGAGAACTACGCCCTGACGCTGGCTTTGGAAGGCGCTGCAACGGCTCTACTGGTTGTTGCCGCCGCAGCATTCATCTTGCCGATACGGCCGTGGGAAGACTCCGATCAAGAAACTTCGGATTTCATGGCACCATCGCTCGCGCTTCAGTTGAAGCCCAGAAGCGGCCCCATAGTCATCAAAGTCGACTACGCAATTGCCGAGAAAGATGTCGACGCGTTTCTTGACTGCATGCGGGAGCGGCGCCGCGTTCAAAGCCGGGCAGGTGCGCGAAACTGGACGCTTCAGCGCAATTTGCAAACCCCCACCCTTTGGTCCGAGATGTTCCGAACGCCGACATGGACGGACTATCTTCGTCTGAACCATCGCCTCAGGGCGGAGGACCAGCAACTTGGTGAGCGGCTGCCCCTCTGCACGGCGGCGAGCACTCTCCCCACACCACACTTGCGATCGAGCGGCCGACAACCACGCCTCGCAGAGCCGAACGGCGAGGTGCGTTGATGTCGCGTCGCTAACTTAGAGCCTGCGAACCGTTTCAGGATGTCAAAGTGCAATCAAACCCTACATGACGACACCTTTACTGACACTAACAACCATTCGTCCACGACCAATCAGCGGCCCGTGCTCAGCGATGGCAGCCGGCATCGGTCAACAAAAGACTCACGCCGCACTGGGTCTGCTTCAGGGGCCGTGGGAATGACGATTGCACCGCAGAAAGTCATCCAGTCGGCGCTGTCCGGTCGCCTTGCGGCGAGCGCGACCTTCGCGCCGCTCGCCCCGCCGGTATCCTCCCCCCGGCGGGGCGACGTTTTCTTGTCGCTCTGCGGGGAGACGCTGTTCCAGCTACTGCTCTTTGACAGGAGGAGGTTGTGTCGTTGAACGACTGTCGCTCTTGTTTGAAATCCTGGCCGATCTTGCGTACCTCGAGCATGCGCGACGGGTCAGGCTGCTTCTCTCGCAGGTTTGCCTTGAGAAATTACTTGGTTCTCTCACAGTCGTTCACACGCTGCCGTCTCCGTGCGCTTGAGCGATGCCGTGTTCCGGCGAACACAAAGGAGATGGATTGAGACATCTCGGCATCAGTTTCAAATCCTTACGGGACACGATCATTCCAAATCCCAACGAGCCTTTGTTGGAACGTGCTTCCAGTTATGGTGCAGTTGCTCCATACTTGGGGGTCATCTAGCGGCTGCCAGGTCATACGAGGTAGGAAGGGCATTCATTTGCTTTTTGTCGGCGGCCTGTGCGCCCAAGCGCCTAACAGAATTCGGCAACTCACATCGTATGAACGCTAAATGCTGGATAGCGCGGCTGGGAAACTGCTTATTGCTGCTAAACCACAGGGGAAAAAAGTGAAAACGATTAGTTCAGTCATGTCGCAGAAGTTGGCGGAGAAGCCGGGGTATAGCCCGCAGCTCCTCAAACGGACCATGGCTCTAGTCGCCGCTGCCGCGGAAAATAGCATGTTCGGGCACCGCCGCAAAGGCGGCCGCGCCAAAGCTCAATAAGCCTTTCGTGGAACATGCTTCCATTTATGACGCAATTGCTGCATATTGCTGTTCGGGGCCATTTAACGGCTGCCATGCCAAGTAGGAAGGATATGTTCCCGCGTTTGTCCGGCCTATGCGCCCAGGCCCTTAACAGAATTCGGCAGCTCACGTCCTATGCAAGCTGAATGCTGGATGGACTGACTGGGGAATGAGTTATCAGTGCCAAGAAACCAAAGGGGAAAAAGTATGAAAAACGATGAGTTCAGTCATGTCGCAAGAATTGGCGGAGAAGCCGGGTATAGCCGTCGGGGCTTCCTCCAAGGGACCATGGCTCTAGGTCTCGCCGCTGCCGCGGCAAATAGCATGTTCGGCACCAGCGCAAAGGCGGCCGCGCCAAAGAAAGGTGGTACGCTAACAATGGGGCTCGGGGGCGGAGGCGCAACAGACTCCCTGGACCCTGCACTAGCTTCCAACGTTGTCCAACTCGTTTACCTCCACACTTTGGGCGAGACTCTGGTCCAAGTCTCGCCAAAGGGCGAAGCGGTGCCGGCCCTTGCTGAGAGCTGGGAAAGTTCGCCCGATGCCGCCACTTGGACGTTTAAAATTCGCAAGGGCGTCGAGTTTCACAATGGTAAGACAATGTCGCCGGACGACATTGTGAAGACGATTCGGCGCCATTCCGACAAGAATTCCAAGTCGGGCGCCTTCGGGATCCTTCAGCAAATCGCCGATGTGAAGGTAGATGGCAGCAATGTCGTCATTTCGCTCACATCTCCCAATGCAGATTTGCCCTATTTGATGTCCGATTGGCATTTGGTGATCCAGCCCGGCGGGGGGACAGACAAACCGGACGCGGGAGTATTCAGCGGCGCCTATAAGCTGAATAGCTTCCAGCCGGGCGAACGCATCCAGATGGAAAAGTTTAAAAATTATTGGGATCCAACCGTAGGTCACTTCGACGCGGTCAATATCCTAGTGATCAACGATTCGACTGCGAGGAATTCGGCGCTCCAGTCTGGGCAAGTGGACATGGTCAATCTGGTCGAGCCTCGCGTAGCCGGGCTTCTCAAGCGCGCACCGAAGGTCGTCGTTGAGTCATCGGTTGGTCGCGCATACAACTGCTTCAATATGTTCTGTGACACTGCTCCATTCGACAACTACGACCTCCGCATGGCGCTGAAGCTCGCCATCGACCGTGAGCAGATGCTGAATAATATTCTTGCCGGTTACGGGTCGATCGGCAACGATTCCCCAATCAACGCATCTTATCCGCTGTTTGACGGTTCCATTCCACAGCGCGCTTATGACCCGGATAAAGCCAAGTTCCACTATAAGAAGTCCGGCCATGACGGCTCGATCCTTCTGAGGACCTCCGACGTCGCCTTTGCTGGGGCCGTCGACGCCGCGCAGCTGTTCCAGCAAAGCGCCGCCAAGGCCGGCATCAAGATCGAGCTCAAGCGCGAACCGAGCGATGGCTACTGGGACCAAGTCTGGAACAAGGAACCTTTCTCGGCCTCAGAGTGGAGCGGTCGGCCCACACAGGACCAGATATTCTCATCCGCCTATGTCTCCTCGGCAAACTGGAATGATACCCGTTTCAAGAATCCAAAGTTCGACGCGTTGATCCTGAAAGCGCGAGGCGAACTCGACAAGACCAAGCGCAAGGAAATGTATGGCGAAGCGAACCTGATCCTGCGAGATCAGGGTGGACTGATCACCCCAATGTTCAAGAGCTTCATAAAGGCCTACCGCAGCGACCGTGTCGCTGGATGGCAGGAAAACCCCAATATGGACATGATGAACGGTAAGGCCGCCGTCCTGTGCTGGCAGGCCTAAAACGTGAGTCTCGTATTTAGACTGGTGGCCCAGCGCATTGCGCTGGGCATCCTCCTTCTGCTGGCCGTTTCGGTCCTGATCTTCGCCGGCAGCCAGATCCTGCCCGGCGATGTCGCGCAAGCCATTCTCGGACAGTCGGCGACGCCGGAGTCGCTGGCCAACCTGCGCGAGCAGCTCGGGCTCAACCAGCCTGCCTATATCCGTTACTTCCATTGGCTTGGCGGCGTGCTCACCGGCGATCTCGGCACCGCCATGTCTAGTGGGCAGGACATCGCGACATCGATCAAGGAACGGCTGTGGAACACGCTGCTCCTAGCCTTCTGGGCGGCGATCGTTGCCATTCCGCTGGCCATCACGCTCGGCCTGATCGCGGTGCGTTTCCGCAACGGCTGGGTCGACAAGCTGATCTCCGGGCTGGCGCTCGCCTCGACCTCGTTCCCGGAATTCTTCATCGGCTATCTGCTGGTGTTCTACTTCGCGGTTCAGCACCAGTGGTTCCCCGCCATTTCCACCGTCTACGACGGAGTGTCTCTCGGCGAACGCCTGCAGGCTATCGCGCTGCCGGCCGCGGCCCTGACACTGGTGGTTCTTGCCCACATGATGCGCATGACGCGCGCGGCGATCCTCAACGTCATGCAGTCAGCCTATGTCGAGACGGCCGAGCTCAAGGGCCTCTCGGCTTTCGCGGTCATCCGCAAGCATGCGTTCCCGAACGCCATCGCGCCGATCATCAAT
>NZ_RZSG01000351.1:0-6002 GCF_003997725.1 Mesorhizobium sp. M4A.F.Ca.ET.050.02.1.1 | reverse complement strand
GTTGCGCGGTCATCCGCGGCCGCGCGCAAGGGGGCGCAAGGGCATCATGAATCTGCAAAGCATGACCGGTTTTGCACGGGCGGTCGCCGAATATGACGGCAATTCGATCGCCTGGGAGGTGAAGTCGGTCAACGGCAAGAGCATCGAAGTCAGATTGCGGCTGCCGCAAGGCTTCGAGCGGCTGGAGCCGGCCGTTCGGCAGACGATCCAGAAGCGTTTTTCGCGCGGCAATTTCCAGGCGACGCTGACGGTCGGCCGCGCTGCCGGCCATCAGGTGCAGCCGGTGGTCAACGAGGCCTTCCTCAAGGATCTGGCCGGGCTTGCCAAGCGCCTGCAGGAACAGTTTGGTGTTGCTCCCGCCACCGCCGACGGGCTGCTTGCGCTACGTGGCGTGCTCGACATTCCCGAGACCATCGAAACCGAGGAGGCGCGGGCGGCGCTCGACGGCGCTATTCTTGCGTCGCTCGAAACGGTGCTGACCGGGCTGGAAATGGCGCGCCAGGGCGAGGGCGCCGCGCTGCGTTTGCTGCTTGCCGGCCACATCGACGCCATCGAGGCGCTGACGCTGAAGGCCGAGGCCGATCCGTCGCGCGAGCCGGCGGCGATCCGCGACCGCATCGCCGAGCAGGTCCGCCTGTTGATGGACGCATCGGCCAATCTCGACGCCAGCCGCCTGCACCAGGAAGCGGCCTTCCTCGCCACCAAGGCCGACATTCGCGAGGAGATCGACCGGCTGAAGACGCATGTCGCTTCCGCGCGTGTGCTGCTTGCCAATGGCGGCGCCATCGGCCGCAAGCTCGATTTTCTGGCGCAGGAATTCAACCGCGAATCGAATACGCTGTGCTCGAAGTCGAATGCCGCTGCGGTCACCGCCATCGGGTTGGAACTGAAGGCGGTCGTCGATCAGTTTCGTGAACAGGTTCAGAATCTGGAGTGACCCGGATGGTTGCCAAGGAGCCGATGGTTGCCAGGGATCTGGGGGCCCGCATCCGCCGCCGCGGTCTGATGCTGGTCCTGTCGTCGCCATCCGGCGCCGGCAAGTCGACGATCGCGCGCAACCTCCTGGAAAAAGATACCAGCCTGGAGCTGTCGGTTTCCGTCACCACCAGGCCGCGCCGCGGCTCGGAGATCGAAGGCGTACACTATCACTTCCGCACCATGCGCGAGTTCGAGCGGCTGCGCGATTCCGACGCCCTGCTCGAATGGGCCGAGGTGCACGGCAACTGCTACGCCACGCCGCGCGAGCCGGCGGAACTGGCGCTGGCGCAGGGACGCGACATGCTGTTCGACATCGACTGGCAGGGCGCCCAGCAGCTCAAGGAGAAGATGCGCGCCGACATCGTCTCGATCTTCATCCTGCCGCCGTCTATGAAGGAATTGAAGGCGCGGCTGAAGCGCCGCGCCGAGGACCAGGAGCAGGTGATAGAAACCAGGCTGAAGAACGCCCGCCTCGAGATCGAGCACTGGAAGGAATACGATTTCGTCATCGTCAACGACGATCTCGACCGCGCCTTCGCCGAGGTGCGCGGCATCGTCACCGCCGAGCGCCTGCGCCGCGATCGCCGCCCCGGCCTGTTCGACTTCGTCTCGGGGCTGCTGGACGAGAAGACGGAGTAGAGCGGCATTTTAGCCTCGCCGAGCCGCGCGGCTAGTGCGGCTCAGTGTTTCATGGAATCGCTGACCTCGCTCTAAGTATTTGTTTTTACGCAATTCCGGACGGAAAGCCGGTACGCACTTTTCCTGGAATTGTGCTTACCGCCATCCCTCTTGCTTGTGGCGGCAGGGGGATTGCCGTGGAACATAGTTTCCCTTCGCCCATTGTTGATTTGAGGCCGAGGGGGAGCGCGTTCCGTGACGCTGGTATGGTGCAATGGCCGAAGTGCGAGAACCAGTCGCAGCCGCAGACGACGATGAGACACGCAGGGCGACGCCTGCCGCGCTCAACCGCTTCGTCATCGTAATCGGCGCCTCCGCCGGTGGGGTGGAACCGCTGAAGCTGATCGTCAGCGACCTGCCCGCCGATCTGCCGGCAGCCGTGTTCGTCGTGCTGCATGTCGGCCAGGTCAGCTATCTGGCGGAAATCCTTGATCGCGCCGCCCGGCTGAAGACCTCGGTCGCCAGGAACGGCGCGACCTTCAAGACCGGCAATGTCTATGTGGCTCCCCCGGGCTTCCACCTTCTGCTGCATGGCGACCACATGATGCTGAGACGCGGACCGCGCGAAAATCTGGCTCGGCCGGCCATCGACCCGCTTTTCCGGTCGGCCGCGCTGAGCTACGGCGCCAGTGTCATCGGCGTGCTGTTGTCAGGCTCCCTTTCCGATGGCACGGCGGGCCTCAGGGCCATCAAGGCGGTCGGCGGGCTGGCCGTCGTCCAGCACCCGAGCGACACGCTGGTGCCGGCTATGGTGCGAAGCGCGCTGCATCATGTCGATGTCGACCATTGTCTGCCCGCCGCGCAGCTGGGTGGCTTGCTGGCAAGGCTGGCAGCCGAGCCGGCTGGCAAAACCTTGCCCGCCCCGTCCAGTGTCAGGCTGGAGGCGGCGGTCGCCGCGCAGGAGCATTCGACCATGAAGAAAGAAGATCGACTCGGCGAATTGTCGGTGTTTACATGTCCGGAATGCCACGGGCCCCTGTGGGAGATCGAAGACGGTGACATGCTGCGCTATCGGTGCCATACCGGGCATGCCTTCACCGCCGACGCGATGATGGAGGCCCAGGCGGTCGAGGCGGACGAGATATTGTGGAGCCTGCTGCGCTCGCATCAGCAGCGTGCCGAATTCACCCGGCGCATGGCCGAGCGAGAAAAGACGAAGGGTCGCTCACAGTTCGCCACGCAGTGGGACAAAAGAGCCAAGGAATACGAGGCGGACGCCAGGGTGATCGAGCGCATCCTGGAAAGCAGGCGAACGCAGGTAACGGACGATGGCGCAATCACCGAAGAAGGCAGCAGGAAGGAAAAAGCGGGCTAGCCAAGACGATGGCACGAGAGCGCCTGCCGATGGGTCCTTTCCCATCATCGGCATAGGCGCGTCGGCGGGTGGCATCGGGGCACTGCAGAAATTCTTTCCGGAAGTTCCGGCCGACAGCGGTTTTGCCTATGTGGTGATCCAGCATCTGGACGCCGAGCATGAGAGCGTGCTGGCAAGCATCATCCAGCGTTGCACCTCGATCGAGACGCACACCGCGGCCGAGGGTATAGAGATCGAGCCGGACAAGATCTACGTGATCCCGCCGGGGGTCTCGGTGACAGTCGAAAACCGTCGTTTCCACGTCGCCAGAATGGCGACCACGCGCGCCAGGCGAACGCCGATCGACGACTTCTTCACCTCGCTTGCGCAGGAGCAGGTGGAAAACGCGGCCGGCATCATCCTTTCCGGGACGGGCAGCGACGGCACGATCGGGCTGCGGGCGATCAAGGAGCGCGGCGGGCTCACGCTCGCGCAGGAAAGCGCCGAGTATGACGGCATGATGCGCAGCGCCGTCCAGAGCGGGCTCGTCGACATGGTGGTTCCGGCCGAGGACATGGCCGAGAAGCTGGTCAGCTATTTCCGCCACCCCAGCCGCATCGACAGCGAGCGCGACCACCACAAGCGCGACGTCGCCGAGCAGCTTTCGCGGATCGCCGCCTTGCTTCGCATGCGCACCGGTCATGATTTCAGCGGCTACAAGGACAACACGATCCTGCGGCGCATCCAGCGCCGCATGCAGGTGCTGCAGATCGACGATCCGGCTGCCTTCTACGAAAGGCTGCGCGAGGAGCCGCAGCAGGTGGATCTCCTGTTCCAGGACCTCCTCATCGGCGTGACCAGCTTCTTTCGCGATCCGCATGCGTTCGATGCGCTGGAGCGCCTTGTCATCCCCAGGCTTTTCGAGGGACGCAAGCCGGACGAGACGATCAGGGTCTGGGTGCCGGGCTGCGCCACCGGCGAGGAAGCCTATTCGATTGCCATGCTGCTCAGGGAGAACGCGCCGCGCGGTGCCGCTTCGCCCAACCTACAGATCTTCGCCACCGATATCGACGAGCGCGCTCTGGAAGTTGCCCGCGCCGGGCGCTATCCGGCAACCATCGCGACCGACATCACGCCGAAGCGGCTGAAAGAATTCTTCTCCCGCGAGGACGGTACCTACCGTGTCGCGTCCGAGCTTCGCGAGGTCTGCCTGTTTTCGTCGCACAACCTGCTGCGCGACCCGCCCTTTTCCAAGCTCGACCTGATCGCCTGCCGCAACCTGCTGATCTATATGGGTCCGGAGTTGCAGGAGAAGATCGTGCCGATCTTCCACTACGCCCTGCGCAACAATGGCTACCTGTTCCTCGGATCCTCCGAGAACGTCACCCGTCACGGGCGGCTGTTTTCGACGATCGACAAGCCCAGTCGCCTGTTCCAGAAGCGTGCCGGCATCACGGCGCAGCGGCTGCCTGAATTCCCGCTCGCCGCCGCGGCCCGGCAGGCCCCGCATGTGCGCCAGCGAGCGACGACCGGAACCCTGCAGGAAAGCGCCGAACGGCTGCTGCTCGACCGCTATTCGCCCGCCTATGTGGTGATCAACGCTGCCGGCGAACTCATCCACATTTCGGGCGGCACGGGAAAATATCTGGAGCTTGCCGCCGGCGCTCCGGACTCCAACGTCTTTTCCATGGCGCGGCGCGGGCTGCGGATGGACTTGAGGGCGGCGTTGCACAAGGCGGTCAGCACCGGCCAGGTGGCGATCCAGAACAAGATCAACATCGGCACCAATGGCGGCCGCCAGGTGATCAGCCTCGTCGTGCAGCCGCTGCCGGCCGAGGCCGGCTCGGACCCGCTCTACATGCTGGTGTTCCGCGATGTCGGTGGCATCAAGCCGGAGCCCGAAAGCGAGCCCGTCCACACCACCGACGACGTCGAAAGCGCCAATGTCAGCCAACTCGAAAAGGAGCTCCGGGAAACCAAGGAGCGCCTGCAGATCACGACGGAGGAGCTTGAATCCTCCAATGAGGAGCTGAAGTCCTCCAACGAGGAGCTGTCTTCCATCAATGAGGAGCTGCAGTCGTCCAACGAGGAGCTGGAAACCTCGAAGGAAGAGCTGCAGTCGATCAACGAGGAACTGCAGACCGTCAACGCCGAGCTCAACATCCGCGTCGACGAGCTCAGCCGCGCCAACAACGACATGGCCAATCTTCTGGAGAGCACGCAGATCGCGACCGTGTTCCTCGACCGCGACCTCTGCATCAAGAGTTTCACGCCAACGGCGCGGGATCTGTTCAGGCTGGTCGAAAGCGACGTAGGCCGGCCGCTTGCGCATGTGCGCCCACGCTTTGCCGCCGACGGCCTGCAGGCCGATATCGAGCAGGTTCTGCGGCGTTTGGGCACCATCGAGCGTCAGATCGAGGGTGCCGAAGGCAGTCGGCGCTACATCATGCGTGTGCTGCCCTACCGCACCGTTGACAATGTCATCGCCGGCGTGGTCGTCACTTTTGTCGATGTCACGCAGATAGCGCAGGCGGAGGAGAAGATCGGCGCGCTCTCGCATGACCTGCGCAATCGTGTCGACAGCCTGGAGACCCTCCTCGATCTCGTGCCGGTCGGCATTTTCATCGCCGAGGACGGCAATGGCGAGGAGATCCGCGCCAATCGCCATGCGGTGGAGCTCGCAGGCCGGCCCGCCACAGACGACAAGCTCAGTTCCATGCCCGCCGTCCTGCCGCTGATGATGAACGGCAGCGCGGTGGGCGCCGCCGATCAACCCTTGCTGAAGGTGATGCGGACAGGCAAGGCCATTCCCGGTTTTGAAGCGCGGATCGCGCGCGCCAATGGCGACAACGTCGACGTGACGATGTCGGCCAACCCGCTGTTCGACGAATTCGGCAATGTGCGCGGCGCGATCGCCGCCGTCATCGACATATCCAGCCACAAGGATGCCGAGCGCAACCAGGAGCGGCTGCTGCACGAATTGCAGCATCGCGTGAAAAACATCCTCGCCACCGTCACGGCGCTCACCTCGCGCATGGTGCGTTCATCGGGT
>NZ_RZSG01000350.1:0-6034 GCF_003997725.1 Mesorhizobium sp. M4A.F.Ca.ET.050.02.1.1 | reverse complement strand
GGCCTGGTCCGCAACAAGGCCGTGCATGTTGCGCTGGGCGTGCGCGCCGACGGCGCCAAGGAGATCCTCGGGCTCTGGATTGTTTGATTGCCGGCGTGCAAAATCATTCTCCTTTCTGCCCACTATGCCCGCCCCGACACGAAATCTCTGATAGTCCCCCGCTGACCTATGTTCACGCGCATCTTGAACTGAAGGAATCCGCACTCCAAGCTGAAGCCGTACGACCGTGCAGGCCGAGCGCTTTCGACCAAAACGACCGGCTGCTGGAATTCCTGAACGCCCTTTGAGGGCAAGAACTATGCCGAGTGTAAACGACTGGTCCCTTGATCGAATTGGCGGAAAGGGCGCTCAGCATAGTTCGGCGGTCGGCATAAACTCCCACGCTCAACGGCATCGATCCATTCGCCTGGCTCATCCAGACCCTTTAGCGCATCGCCGCCGGGCTGGCAAAACCGCGATCTCGATTAAAGGCTGAACGGCTCAAGCTGCTTTCGATTTGGACCTGATCCTCGAACTCTCATACGGGCCCGCGGCTATGACGAGCCGCAACAGAGGCCGGACACAATGGCAGCACCCGATCACGCGCAGCAGACCGCACCAAAGATTCTTCTTGCATCCGTGGGGCGCCAGCCCGACAGCGCTCGCCGCGTGGCGCACGGCCCCGCAGCCGCGCCATCGCTTGGTAGGGTGAGTAGGCCGGAGGAGTTTCACCTGCCGGCCTCTCGCAGAACAGTGCGTGAACCTCTCGACTCACACCGCTCCCATCAGGCAAACGTATTCGTTCCGGCCTTCCAGTGCACGAACAGTCCTGGATTTTCCCGCGTCAGCTTTCTCACGAAGAGGCTGGCACGCGTCTTATGAGACTGAAAGCGCTTGAACTTGCGCATGATCCAGCCCTGAGCTTCCGGTTGACGTAGTCAGCCAGAGTTGACAGGGCCGAACGGCTCTAACGGCCATAATAGGCTATCCATCCCCGAAGGAGGGGATTGAGCTGTTGGGCGATTTCAGCCAGCGTCCCCGGCGTTTGCCGCGGGATGTTCAAGCTTTTGACACCCAGTCAGACGTCCAGCACCGCTGCCGCGTCACGCCCACGGCATCCAGGGCCGATTTTCCCGGCCTGTAGCCTTAGGAGTCTGGAAGAAAGAGGGAGTCCAAATCCGGCTCAATCATCTGCTTGACCACCATCTGCGCGATCCGGTCGCTGACGGTGGGCACACCCAAAACCCTTTCGCCTCCACTCTTCTTCGGAATGGAGACAGCGCGAACCGGCGGTGGGAAGTACGTCCCTGAGGACATCCGATTCCAGACCTTATGGAGGTTTCCTGCAAGGTCCTTCTCGAACATCTCCAAGGTCTGCGCGTCCACCCCGGCTGCGCCATGGTTGGCTTTGACCGCTTTGTAAGCTTCGTACACCTGTCGTTTCGGAATTCGAAACGGCTTGTCTGTCGTATTCTGCGAAGTCATCCTGTGTCCAGTTGTTCCAAACAATACGACCACCTGATCCGACCCCTTTGCTCCGGCCCCATTACAGCTCCTTCAACGCTCATACGGGGCGGTCCGCCCCAGTCTCCTGCATCGGTACTCTCGCCTTGCGGTTTGGCCCGCTTGAGCTTCTCCCTTTGCATCAGGAGCCTGAAGAGCCAGTACCGGCTCGATCTGCAGACCCTGCACCGAGCCCGCTCTCGCCTGGTGGCAGCGCGCGCGGCGCTCGTGAACCAGCTCCGGGCGATCCTCCTCGAGCGTGGGCATACGTTCCGGCAAGGGCGCAAGGTTCTCGAGCGGGAAATCGATCTGTTCCTTAGTCTAGAGCGCCGCCTTCGGACCTTCGATCCGTATCCTGACGCTCATTGGCGACATGCGAGCCGAATGGCGATCACTCGACGTATAGCGCGACAAACCGGGAGAGGCTCTCACGTTGATTGCCGCGCCGCACTCGATGAGCGGATCGATGCCCTGAACGACGACCTGATCGAGGCATGCACGTGCCCACGAGGCCGCGAGTCGGCTGACTTCGATAGCCGCGCCGACGTCGTGGCGCAGCGACATCACCGGGACATAGTAGCCTTGACGTGAAATTAGCACGGTGCTACTAGGTCGCTTTAAATGAACGATGTTCCAATAATAGCCAGCGCCAGAGCGCTTGTCGAGTAGAGGCGCCATCCGCCGAATGCGCTCGCGGCGTAGGATTTTGTAGCAAATACTCACCCTAACGTTGAATAGTCCAGCAGAGAGAAGTTGCCGAGATGGAGAATATGGCTGAAAAGACGGTTGTGGAGCTGGCGGCTCTGCAAAAGCCGGGGCATTCGCTCGACCGCGTCTTTTACGTTGACGAAGACATCTTCGAGCGCGACATCGAGGTGATTTTCGGTCGACAGTGGCTTTTCGTTGACCATGTCTCGCACATTCCAACACCGGGTGATTTCATAACCTTTGAGATCGGCGGCGACTCGATCATCATCGTGCGCGGCAAAGATGGCGAAATCTTCGCGCACCACAATGTATGTCGCCATCGGGGCAGCACGATTTGCCAGAAACCAGAAGGGAAGGTCAGGACGTTTACCTGCCCATATCACGGTTGGGTTTATGATCTAAGCGGCCGTTTGGTGCACGCAAAGAATATGGGCGAAGGATTTGATCGCTCAGAACGGGGGTTGCACTCGTGTGCAGTGCGTGTGATTGCGGGATTGATCTTTATCTATCTTGGGGAAGAGAAGGACGCTCCTGATTTTGCTATGATGGAAGCGGATGTTCTGCCATATCTGGAGCCGCACGGTCTTACTAAAGCAAAAATCGCTCACACGGAAATATACACAACACTCGGAAATTGGAAGCTTGCGGTTGAGAACTTTCGAGAGTGCTATCACTGCGTAATTGCACACCCAGAATACACAACTGTTAATGAATTTGTCAAAACGAATGATGCCGTGCCGGGCTCGTTCGAGGCGAATATTCTTCCGGAATGGGAAGAGGCTGCGAGGGATGAAGGATTCGTTGTCGGGTCTGTCGCGCTTGCCACTGGACTTCAGCCATATCGAGTCAGGCGGCGGCCGATCCGCGAGGGGTGGCAAACCGCTTCCAACGACGGCCGACCGGTTGCTCCACTCATGGGCAACCTGAAGAAGTTCGATGGGGCCGACACTGCCGTAGACTTTATGCCTCAGTTCGGACTTCATAGCACTAGTGACCACACAACCCTAATTCGTTTCACCCCGATCGATCCTACCCACACGGAGATGCGGCTCACCTGGCTGGTGCACGAGGACGCGGTCGAGGGGACGGACTACGACGTGGAGCGACTGAAGTGGATGTGGCATGTGACCACTCTGCAAGACGCAGAGCTCATCGCGAACAACCATCGAGGAGTGACTTCACGCCACTACACTCCGGGCCCATACTCGGTTCGCGAGGAAGGGACGGCAGCGTTTGTCGCTTGGTACTTGAATAGGCTGATCAACGAGTAGTGTTGTGAGGACGCTCAGGATCAGTAGATGCGTAGATGAGGCTATCGGGATTCGGTCTTACGAGCTGGTAGACCCTGACGGCGCGCTTCTCCCTCCTTTTGAAGCCGGTGCCCACATAAATTTGCATTTGCCCGACGGCCGCACACGGTCTTACTCGCTGTGCAATGATCCTCAGGAACGCCAGCGTTACGCTATCGCTGTTCTTCGCGAGTCCGCCGGGCGCGGAGGCTCTATCTACGTGCATGACAACCTTGCCGTTGGGGGCCGGGTTCAAACCTCAGATCCCCTTAACAACTTTCCGCTGATGGCGGGAGCTAGTATCTATACACTAATCGCCGGAGGTATTGGAATCACGCCAATTTTGTCGATGGCCCGTTATCTCGAGAGAACGGGCGCGGAATACTCGCTTCACTACTGTGCTCGGAATCCTGAGCGAGCCGCCTTTCGAGAGGTCCTTGACACGTCACCCTTTAGCCGGCGCACGATGATGCACTTCGATTGCGAACATTCCGGGCAAAGGCTCGACCTCGCTTCTCTGCTCCGTGAACGAGTGGAAGGACAACAAGTATATTGCTGCGGGCCTGCGGGCCTCATTGATGGTGTTAGAGCCGCCACATGGAATTGGCCTGCAAACTCGGTTCATTTTGAACGGTTTAAGATAGACCCAACTCTATCAACCGGCTCAGGACTGGACCCGACCTTCGAAATAGAGATCGATTCAACCGGACAAATCTTGGACGTACCGCCGCAAAAATCCATTCTGCACGTTCTGCGCGAGAACGGGATATTCCCTGATAGTTCTTGCGAAGAGGGGATTTGTGGGACGTGCGCGACAGGCCTCCTGGGTGGAACAGCAGACCACCGCGACTTCGTCTTGACCGATGAAGAGAAGGCGTCGCAAACCGTCGTTATGATTTGTTGCTCACGTGCGAGTTCGAGGCGCCTAAAACTCGACCTCTAGTCTCTTATGTTCACTGTCAAGCAGAGGGCGAGAGGAGATCGGCTGCTTGGCAGGTTTGCGAAGCAGTCGGATCGGCTGAGGCTGCACAGGGCCGGGGGTGGAGCTCAGACACGACGGTTGATCAGACGCTCATCCGCGGGTTGGGGACCGAGCTTCTGTGTGTAGGCGTACGGCGCGCAGGCGCGAGGACGGAACCCCCAATGCTTTGCGAACGCCATGAGCTTGTCGTTGAACTCAACCGACCGGCTCGCCGCGTCGTGGCGCACGACGAGCGCGCGCGGATTGTCCATCAGAACTTCCTCGTGAACGCGCTCTCGATCCCGGCGAACCAGTGCTCCTGCTTCTCGGCCCGGAACGCACGCACATGCAGCCGTCGCGAATGCCCGAGTGTCGCCACGAACACGAATGCCTTGATCTTCGCGCCGCCGACCTCGACCAGACGCTCGCCGAAGTCGATCTGCAGCTGTCGCCCCGGCGGCGTCTCAAACCGCGTTGTCGCCAGCGCCTCGGCCCTCAGCGCCTGACGATAGGACTGCACGGCGCGTTGCAGTGTTCGCCGGCTGACCGCCACGCCCTAGCGGCTGTTTCTGGAGAATACCTGCGTATTTCGCAAAAGCCGGACAGGGATTCCGCTAAGTCGCGGACATTGCTGTCCGCGACTTACCGAAATCGGTGTCCGGGACTTACTGAAACACGCAGAATACCGGTTCTGATCGTGATCGCGCCGCTGACCGAGGCAGGTGTGCGCCCCAACCCATACAGACAATCGTTTACACAGGTCAGGATCGCCGGCCCGATTTGCCAGCGCACGACAGAAACTGCTTCAAGCTCAAACCCGCCAGCAAAATGTGAGGCGGTATGGCGAGCGAATAGTGACCACAGTTCAATTCCAAAACAGTCGGCTTGGCTCCGGCGCCCTTGAGCGTCTGCATGAACCTCTCTGACAGCTCCGGCAACACCACTTTGTCTCTCTTGGCCAACACAACGTGAAGAGCGAGATCAGGCCGTGCCAGACTTTTTGCGTAATTCTCCAGGTTAAGCGGACCCCAGGCCCTTCTGAGATCGGTCAGCTCAACCTCAGGCTCAAGGCTATCGCGTATCGATCGTGTCGCGCGGCCGGTCCAGACCATGTCCGCCAGACTCCCCGCCGTCAGGAACAGCGAGGCTTTTGACACAGCCGGGTCGTGCGCAGCAATTAACCCCGCGACCCAGGAACCCAAGCTCATACCAAGAACCGAAATCTCTCGATAGCCTTCGCTCTTCAACCAACGTATGAGCTTTCGCCCATCCAATACCCCCTGCTTTATGGACTGGATCGTTCGCCCGAGATTGGGGCTAAGCATATAGTCGGCGTGGAGGGAGCCGGGCCGGCTGCGCTCGAAGTGATAGGGCATGGCAATCTCGACTACGGTGATACCACGCCGCGAGAAAAAGCTGGCAATCCGACGGTTCCGCGCGCTTGCATTCCAATGGTGAAATATCACCATCGCCCGATCGAACGACCGGCTTTCCGTGACTTTCGCCCACACAACATTGTTCGCCGCGATATCAGTCGCAATGTCCGATGGAAATCTTAGCCACCCATCTTTCCGGTCGAAACGCTGATCGCTCT
>NZ_RZSG01000034.1:0-20716 GCF_003997725.1 Mesorhizobium sp. M4A.F.Ca.ET.050.02.1.1 | reverse complement strand
CAGCAGGGGCAAGGAGGCCAGATCGCGACCGTCGAGATGGAGGATGTCGAACGCGACGAACACCAGCCGGCTCGGCTCGTTCCAAATCGCGGCTTCCAGCGCAGGGCAATCGGGAGCGCCCTGCTCGCCTGGCACAATGACCTCGCCGTCGATAATGGCAGCCCGGCATGGCAGCTCGACTTCCAGCGCGATGGGCCAGTATTTCGTGGTCCAGTCGCGGCCGTTCTTGCTGTAGAGGCGCACGCCGCCACTGTCGATGATGATCTGCGTCCGGTAGCCGTCGAGATAGACCTCGTGAACCCATCCCTCATCTTCGGGCGGCTGCTCGACCCGTGTCGGGATCTGCGGCGGAATGAACTCCAGCCGGCCGCTTTTGACCTTGGCTCGCTTACTCAATGACGCCACCTTTGACCGCCAGCGGCGGCTGATCGGCACAGGCAGCCGGACATCCCCCCAACCGGAACGCCTGCCGCCTGTGCCGAGCCCCCGCTAAGCCACTGTGGCCGAGCCCCCGCTAAGCCATCTCGAACATCTACGAACGAGGCCGGATTGTCGTTAGCTTCGCATCCCAATACTTATCCTGGCGTACATATCTTGCTCGGCACGGCGCTCCAGCGCCGTCCCGACTGGCCTGTGCCATCCAGGATTGCCGCAGGCCCCACTCAGTCCCTTGGACAATTCGGGCGTTGGTCTTCCGGTGATGCCGGCCTGAAAGCCAATAGGCCCTAGTCCATCAAAAGCACCAGGGCCGGATGCAGCTTCTTCAGATTCGGCAATGATTTCGATTGCCAGGGTATGTCGGGCGTTCCGCGCACGACGAGTCGAACATCGGGATGCTTGCGCACCTCGATGGTAAATTTCGCAAGCAGGTTGATGCCGGAAGAGTTGAGAAAGTGAAGGTCCTTCAAATTGAGCGTAATGGACGCGGGATTTGTGGCAAGAACGCCGGTCGCCAAAGCCATGATAGGCGCGCCGGCCTGTGAACTGGCGAGCCGCATTGAACCGTCGAAAAAAATATCGCTTCCTTCAATCCACACGCGGTAGTCGTCGGTTTTGATTTCCATAGCCTGGCTTCGTTTCATCTAGTTTTGAGTTTGCGAGATCGGTATGGAGGCATATGTCTCCAGGCAAACCCGATCGCTTTCGTCCGCTGAGCTGAATATCCAGGCCAGGCGTGCGCCATAGTCGCTCATCAAAGTCAGCAGTCCGAGCCCGGAGCCCGACATGTCGGGGTTCGCGGCATTCGCTTCTATTCGCTGTATCAGCAGGTCCTTGGGATCGCCAACCGTGATGTCCGCCAGTAGACTTTGGAATTCGGATACGTTTTGACCGTCGACGTCATTCGACACCTTGAGCTTGAAGCATTCCGAATCCATCGACGCCTCGATCACGATCTCACCTGGCGCGCGGAATTTGACAGCATTTTCGATGAGCTCGTTGACCAGATATCCGATGCTATGACGCACTTCCATGTAGTCATTGCGAGACGACTGAAAGCGCAACGCGAAAAGATCGGCGATGAAGTCCGAGGTTGTTGCGCAATGACGCCAACTCAGGTCGAGAGGTCCGTCGAACAGCCGCACGCGACTGACGTTCTCCCTCATCCCGATTGCAATGTCAGGGGTACCGAATAGCGCTGTCATTGCCTACGTGTGCCTTATGATCACTAGGGTGATGTCGTCGTGGATCTTCTGGATTCCGATATGGGCCATCAGATCGTCGATGATACCGGTTTTGATTTCCTCGGCGCTCCTGCCGTGACGTCTTTGCACGCTCTGGGAGAGCCGCTCGAACCCGAACAGTCTTTTGTTTTGGTCTTCCGCCTCGGTCACACCGTCGGTGTGCAGCACGATCACGTCGCCGCTCCCGAACTGGATGTCACGCGTGTCGATGAACTGCGAGATGTCGCTCTCCAGACCAACCGGCAGACCCAGATCAAGCGTATCAATGCGTTCGACTTCCCCATCCGCGCGCACGACGAGAACGTCCTCATGCTGGCCGGATAGCGTTACCCGCTCATCCTCGAAGTCAAGAAAGGCCAGCGAGAGATGCTTGTCGGTGTTGGTCCGCTCGATGTTCTTGTAGATTGCTTTGTTCAGCCGATTCAGAAACTGGTGCGGATCCGCTTCGTTGGTCTCCTGCAGCGCGCGCGCAACCGATTGGACCATCAGCATCAGCACGCCGCTCTCGAGACCATGGCCGGTCACGTCGCCGATGCCGATCTTGACCCGCGATCCGTTCCGCAGGACGTCGTAGTAGTCCCCGCCGACCTCGTCGGCCGGCCGCATGTAGGCTGCGATCTCCAGCCCCGGAATCGCTTCGAGTTCGAATGGTTTCGGCAAGACCATCATCTGGATCTGCCGGGCTACCGCGAGTTCGGCACCGAGGCGGACGTTCTCGTCCCGCAGCTTTTCGTTGAGCGCGGAAATCTCCAGATTTGCGTCGCCGAGCTCCCTGGTTCGTTCGTCGACGAGTTGCTCGAGGTTCTCGGTATGAAAGCTGATCTCCTCAGCCATGCGGTTGAAGGCGATGCCTGCCGCTCCAACCTCGTCGCGCGTTGGAATGCTCACGCGCACGGAATAGTCCTTGGACTGGAGCCGCTGGGCGGCGCTGGCAAGCGACCTGAGGCCGGCGGTGATGCGCTTCGAAATCCCGAGCACGGCCGCAAAGACAATCAGAAGCGAAACGACGATCGCGGCGACCTGGAAGATCAGGATACGATTGGTTGCGCGGGAAATACTCTGTTGCGCGGCGACGAGAGACGCATAGATCTCCCGTTCGGGGACGACGATCCCGACCGACATCATTTCGGACTTGATCGGTCCCGAACTCCACAGATTGGTCGGCTTCAACCTCTTGAGGACGACAATGTAGGGGACGCGTTCGCCGTTGTTGTCGAGCAGGATATGCTGAATGACACCGTCATTGTTCTGGTCGAGGGGCAGCGACGCGATGGCGGGCTGCGTGCTGCCACGCAGCGACCTCTCCAGGCCGGTGACGCCCTGCGTGCCTGCATCGCTCGATGAAGTCAGGCCGATGATCGCCTGGCCCGACGGATTGATCGCCACCACGTTGCCGGTCGACATTGTGAGGAAGCCGAACCCGGTTTCGGCGATTTTCACACGTTCGACGACTTCCGCGAGCTGATCGAGCGTGATATCCGCCCCCGCCGTACCGGCGATACCGGTGCGATCTTGCGTCCACAACGGCTGGAAAAAGCTGACGATCAGCTTTCCCGTGATTGCATCGGTGTAAGGCGCTGTCTGGGTTATGTCGTCAGGGACCGGACGGGAGGCTGGATCCCTGGCCCATTGCTGCCACGACCCATAGATTCCCGGAAAGAAGAACTCCCAGAACTCCGCCTTGTTGTGGCCCGGATAGAGCCGGTCGAAGGTCTGTGCCTGGTCCGTATAGGGCACCGTCCTGAAGATCGGCCGTTCCTTTGGACCAATATAGTACATCTGCAGTTTGGACGCCCCGCTGGCCATGAGGGTCGGCGCGACGAGATCGATCACGGTACTGTCTTCTATTTCCTTCTCGACGCCCGGCAATGGATTGTGGTCGGCCCCCAATAGGTAGCCCCAGACACTTATCACGGATGGCGATCCCGGCAGATTCTGCGCCCAATCGCCCTTGGCGTCGTAGACGACCTTCACGGAGCCGGGCGCCTGATGCGACAGTGTCGCTCCGACCTGTTGCTGCCTGCCTGGGTCGTCGATCTGGGCCTGCAGCATGCCGGCCAAGGCCTTGACGTCCCCGTGAACGCGATCGAGCAGCAGGTCGACACTTAAGGCCGTCGATTCGGCATAGGAGCGAATGTATTCCTGGTTTGCGGTCGTCAGGCCCTCACCGACTTCCGATGTGGCATCGCGCGACAGCTTTTGAACGTTCCAAAGCGCCAGGCCACCGCTCATCAGGAGGTCGAACAGCACCGCGCCACCAACGACCAGTACGAATTTCGCTCGAAAGGAGCGCATGCCGAAGCGTGGTGTAGGCTCAGCGTCGGCTTTCATTGCGGTCGCCGCCCCGATGCGACCCAGATCGGCCAGCCCGCGTAACCCTTGGGGTGGAGCGCAGCGAAAATGTGGTCCTGGAAGCCCTGCCGGAACCGTGCAACGAACTCCGGTCCGTCGCCACGTCTGGTCGCCATCTCGCCTGCATAGACATCCGCCCAGGCTACAATGACATCGGCGAAGTCCTGCGGGTCGCCGTCCAGGTTGGTGACCATGAAGGTCTCGACACGGATGTCTTCGAATCCGGTTTCGAGCAGGTATCGCCTGCTTTTGGGCCCAAGTTCGACGTCCATCTCGAAATGCCCGAACAGCTTCGCCACCTCGTTGTAGGTCCAACGAATGCTTTCGGCGCGCGGCTCGCCGAGGCAGTGCGAATTCTTCTCGTTGGTAATGTAAACCCGCCCGCCTGGCTTGCAAATGCGGTAGAGCTCCTTGAGGATAAGTTCAGGTCGATTGAAGATTTGAAGGGAATGTCGGCAGGTGACCAAATCGAACTGCGCTTCGTCGAGCAGCATTTCCGACGCATCGCCATAGGTATATTCGATACCCCGGATGTCGAATTCCTGCATCACCTGTCGAGCATAGTTCAGGCTTGATATGGAGTGGTCGAGGGCGACGATCCGCGATGGCTGGAACTCCTTCTGCACGAGCACGGCGAAATCACCGATCCCGCAACAGATGTCGGCCATGACGATCCCAGGCCTCATGCCGTGTCGCGGCAAGATCGCGCGCTCGTGGCGCCAGGTCATCTTTGTCTGTGTGCGCAGGATTGGAACAAAACCGCCTTCCTCAAGGAAGCCCTGTCCCGGATAGAATTGGCTGTCATACTGCTCGACCGTGATGTTCGGTTCGATTTTGCTCAAGCGCCCGAATTTTCGCGAGGTCCATCCAACGACGCTTGATGTGATGACGACGAATTTGAGATCGGGTCGAGCGCGGCAGGCGTCGATGATGATCCTCGAGAAGGCGTAAAATGCAGCGTTGTTCATCTGCGTCAGGCGCCTGACGTTGACATAGAGAACGCCGCGCACACGGCCGATCGCATCACGAAGCAATGCCAGGCTCGTCCCAAGCTCATCGATCGCCTGAGGCCGGACCACCCCCGATATGGAGAACTCCTGGTTGTTGGCGTCGTATTGCGCCTTGAAGCGCGGGAGAAGGTTGTAAGGGCTCAATGTTGCAGGCCCTCAAGCGGAAGATCCACGATAAGTGTGATCGCATCGCCGTCGGCTTCCTCGACCCTGAGCGTCGCGTTGTAGTCGACAGCCAGTTCCAGCAGTACGACCTCCCGGCTGGGCGCGAGATCTCCGGAAACAGAATTAAGGTATCGTTCCCTGGCCTCGTATCCCGTGACCTGGCTTACGGCTTCCTCGTAGAATTGGCGCTCCTCCGGCACGCAAGGAAATGTCAGTTCGATCCGGTCCGTCGCGCCATGGCGAGACACCCTGCACGCCAGTTCGCCGTCGGCATGGCGCGTACGAAAGGCGATTTCCAGCAATTCGTTGAAGGCAGAGGAAAAGAGATTTGAATGGCGGACCGAGTCGGATCGATTTTGACTGATCATGCGGGCCATATATGTCGAGACGTAGTCGCAGTGTCTCCAGGCGGAGACGAAAGTCCTGATCTCCATGTCGATCTGGATCATCGGCTCGAAAGTCGGCTCGCCAGCCAAGTCATGATGAACGGATCCCATCGGCGTCCTCTCTTATTCCATCCGTAGTTGAGCCTGGTAGCGCGATGAGCAGGTTCCGCACACGCAGGAATTGCGCGGCACCGGCCTCGTTGTTTTTTACCACTCTCCACTTTACAAAGGGTGCAAGGCGCTACACTGCCCGATTTGATCCCTCCATCGCCCGTATCCCCTTCGGCGGGGACCTCCTGATGAAATCGCTTGTTGCCTCGGCGCCGAGCGGCCGGCCGAGGAAATTGCCCTGCAGGCAATCGCAATTCTCCTTGATCAGCCACCGTGCCTGTGCCGACGTCTCAACCCCCTCGGCGGTGACGCTTATTCCCAAGCCGTGCGCCAGATTGATGATCGATCGCACGATCGTCTGGCCTTTGAGATCGGTCTCCAGGTCCGCGATGAAGTATTGATCAATCTTCAAAGTGTCGAATGGAAAATTCTTAAGATAGCTCAATGATGAATAGTATGTTCCAAAATCGTCGAGCGAAATTCGTATTCCCAATACGTTCAGAGTATTCAACGTGTCGATATTGTCGATTGTCCTCTCAAGAAGAACCGTCTCGGTTATCTCAAGTTCAAGTCTGTCGGCTCGAATTCCAACCTCGTCGATGATCTGAGCGACGGTATCTGTCAGCGAACCGCTGAGGAACTGAGCCGGCGACAGGTTGACTGCGACCGTCAGCGAAGAAGGCCAACTCAATGCCTGGCGACAGGCTTGCTCGAGCACCCATCGACCGATCTCATCCATCAGACCGTCGGCTTCGGCGATCGGTATGAACACGCTGGGTGGAATGACGCCGATCTCGGGGTGCCGCCACCGCAGCAGCGCTTCGAAGCCGATCACCGACGAAGGAGGCCGAATGAGCGGCTGATACTCCAAATAAAGCTCGTTCCGCTCCAGCGCGGTTCGAAGGCTGCGCCTCAGATTTTCGCGTTGCTCGAGCAGGAGCAGCATCGAGCGGTTGAACGTTCGAGCGCAGCCGCGTCCATCTGTCTTGGCTGCATAAAGAGCAATGTCGGCGGCTTTCATCAGTTGCTCGCCATCGGTCCCGTGCTCCGGCCCGAGAGCAATTCCGATACTCGAGCCGACGAAGACAGGAATGCCGTTGATGACGAACGGCTCCTTGAACGCGTTGACCAGCGATCCGGCGAGGCGCTCGGCTTCCGCGGGCTGCTCCTTGCCCAATTGAATGACGGCGAACTCATCGCCGGCATACCGGTAGGCGGATTCGCCGTCCTGCAGCGCGTCACGAATTCGACCTGCCGCAAGTTGAAGAAGCGTGTCACCTGCTCCATGGCCGAGCGTGTCGTTGACCGCTTTGAAATCATCAAGGTCGATTTGCAGCAAGGCGGCCTTCGGCTTTGATCCGCCTATGACCGTCAGCGCTTGCTGCAGCCGCTCGCCGAATCGCCGCCGATTCTGCAGTCCGGTCAGCACGTCGTGCGTCGCCTGATGGAGCAGAATTACATGCTCCTGCTCATCCGCCGCGCTCCGTCCGCCGCGCTCCCTTGATTCGATGATTCCCGCACCATCTGCTGTGCCGAAGACGAAAACGGACCGGGGCGCTTCGCCCGCCGATCGCGGCAAGTCGATGCTTGCCGGAGAACCGCCCTGGAACACCCGAAGAAATTCGTCGCGACAGCTCGCATCGAGGAAGCTCGGGTAGATCTCCCAGATGGCGGCGCCCAGCGCCACCGCGCTTCCGTATATGCGTTTGAGGCTGGCTGCGTAGTGCGTCAGACGGAAGTCGCGATCATAGAACGACATAAGTTCGGTCGTGTTCGCCAAAAGGTCTGGGAGAAGCGCCTCGCCGGCACGTGGAACATCGCTTGAGGAAAGCCCCTCGTTCTCCGTACCGACGCCTGATGCCTCTGGGCGCAAGAGCCACCTCCATAGGCGGTGAAAATTTCCACGTCCCCCAGTTTAGAAATAGCATAACCGTCAAGCTTGGCAAAACTTTCAGCTCACTGTCTTAACAAGCGCCGCATGCAGCGCAATTGCGATGCATGCGGCGCTTGGATTGGCGGCAAGTTATCGATAACGATGAACAGTTACGATTCGTTAATAAACGGAAATCGGCGGCAATTTAGCTATGTGACTGATGGCGCGGTGGTGGCGATTCGAAATATTGTGCGCCATGAGGCGAAGCAGCCTCCCCCCCCGGCAAGCCCCGTTTTGACCCTGGACTCAGCTTCCGAGCGCCTTGAGCCAACCTTCAAAGGACGGGGCCTTGTGGTGTTCAGCAAGCGAGACAGACTGGGCGAGGCGCGGCAACGCCACGGAACTTCGGACTTCGCGGGGGCTGTAACCGAATTCCTTGCTGAATGCCCGGCTGAAATTGGCGGCTGAGCTAAACCCGACGGCTTCCGCAATATCGACAATGCGCCGGCTGTCCGCCGGATCGCCAAGCGCAGCATGGGCTGCCAGAAGTCGGCGACTTTGTATGTAGTGGAGGACACCACCGCTCGGCTCGAACAACTGATAGAGACGGGAGCGCGAGACGCCGAGCGCCCGGCACATTGAATCCGGCGTCAGATTGGCCGCATCCAGATTGTTGTGGACGTATCGACGCGCCCGCTCCATCAGCGCGACACTCACCAATTGTTCGGTGGCTGCCGCATGTTCCGCCTGGGGCGAGAGGCAGGCAATGATCATGCTGCGCGTTGCGTGTACGATACGAGGCAGATCGTCAGCCGTGAGACTGCGCAGCCTTGCTTCTATGCTGTTGAGGTAGTCCAGCAAGAGGTTGGCAAAGTTGCCGGACAGAATTGAATTGTTCTTTGCATCCAGGGTTGCCGTCGCATCGGCGAACAAATCACGCGGCAAATAGAGAAAGAGACTTTCGGATTCCGTTGTCCGCCCGCGAAACGGGTAGCCAAGCGATCTGATCTCCAATTTGCCGGGCTCGTTTTCCGCAACGCGACGATCGACCTCCGTCCACGACCGGCCAGTACGTGGCAAGGCGATATACCAATGATCGATCGAACTCGACCGAAGCTTGGCGGCGGAACGCATATAGCTATGCGCTGGTGCACGCTGTTGGACGATCAGCATGCCGCCGAAGTTCCAGGCCGTATGCTCGGCGGGAAAGCCGTCGTCGAGCGATTTGTCATCCGGCAGCCTGACCTCGACAAGCGGTGCCATATGCGCCTGCCAAGCGGCGAATTGATGCTCTGGCGCCAGATCGAGCGTTGAAAATGGCAAGGGGTCGAGCGCCGGCGCCAGTGACCCGGCAACCTCATGGTGAGGTTGAGCTTCGCGCGGCCAACGACGTCGCTCACGCTCCGGCGCCTGCCTCGAACGCGCCTCGTCCTGCTTCTTAGCATCCATCGCAGGGTACCATATCCGAATCCGGTATACCCATGCGCCCACGTCAATCATGTGGTGTATCACAGGCACTTGGCAAGACTGGCGGAACTCAAGTCCACAGAAGCGGCCATCATCACGCTGGATTACAGTAAGAAATGCATTCCGAGACAAGTTTATGGATGTGACGATAACGACACTCTTCAACCCGGTGCGTATAGAATCCGGCATCGTGAAAGCGAAGTTGAGGAGGCCACGAGATGAACGCAAAGCTCAAAGCGGAAGCTCGCCGCAAGATCATTCTTGACGGGTACGTTAACAATGAACCCCTGAAAGATATTGCGGCCAAGATCGGATGCTCCCTGGCGAGTTTAAAGGTCAGCGCCAGCAAACTCGGCTGCACCAGGACGCCAAAGGAGGCGGCCGCATTTCGACGCGGCTTTCGTGTCCCGGAAGAAAAACGGCGTGATTACTATCAATTGATGATTGCTGGGCAGTACAAGGCCCACGAGTGCGCGCGGATCTTGGGCCTGCTAACGATGCAGTTGCCTGGCCCAGAGTAGTCGTATGACAATACTGTTGCCGATATTGTTACTCGGGCATTTCATCGCCTCGGCAGTTCCTCAGTAAAAGCCCGCCGCAAGCACGGGCGGCGGGCCCTGAAAGGTTCGCTCAAATGCCCCGTCGGCGCTTCAATCACACCTGCTTCTGCCCGCACGATCTGGCCATTTGCGAACGCGTGTTCGATCAGGTTTGCGTGGATGAACATCTCGACCCTTTGGGGCCGGATACCGAAATTCTGGCGGAAATGGTTGTGGCCATTTTTCGAAATGCCCACACCGGCGAGCGCGAACTGCTGGAGGCGGTCAGGTCTCGCTGGCGAAAGGTCGCGGGAACTGCGCATTAGAGCAATTCCGGGAAAGTGCAGCGGTTTTCCGTCCGGAATTGACGTCGATCTCGCCATCGCCTGAAGAGTTCGGTGCCTATTTCAGCGAAAACGCCGAACGGAATTCCTTCGTGTTGTTGCGGTTGGGATAGGCCTGGTCGGGCACCGGAACGCCGAGATGGGCGCAGAGCGGTTGCCAGCCGTCGCCCAGCCGGTGGACCAGCAGCCGCTCGCGCGGTACGGCCGCCATCACTGCCTCGACATTGGCTTCGTAGACGGCGATCGCATGCGCCCGGTCGTGCGGACGGCCGCCGAACACCTGCCTGGCGATCAGGGTAAGGCCGAGCGCGTCCTGGTCCTCGATCTGGCCGATGCCGGCCAGGATGGTCTTTTCGAAACTTTCCCACCAGCTTTCCGGCGAGCGCCAGGTGAGGATGACGCGGGCGTCCGGATAGGCCTTGATCAGCTCTGGCCAATAGTGCGCCGACGGCCAGTCCATGCAGGAATTGTAGCCCGAGAACAGTTCTTTCCAGTCCGGCGCCGCCCCTTTCGCCAGCGCGCGCCACAGCCGCTTCTGCTCCTCCTTGGCCATGACCTCGGACATGTGATGGCAGGGGCCGAAGCCGAGGATGGTCAGCGCCTCGCGCATCGAATCCGTTCCGGTCCGGCCAAAGCCGGTGCCGATGACCTTGATCGACATTTCCGCCCCTCCCCGCGTTTGGACCACGTGTATCAAATGCCGGCCACCACCATCCGCAGGCGATTGCCCTCCGGATCGGCGCAGTCCAGCCTGCCGGCCGCCTCGGCGAAGGGCACACCCGCCTTGCCGAGCCGTCCCGCCACAGCGGCAAGCTCGTCGGCGCCGGCAAGCACGACCGTGAAGCGCTCCAGCCCGGCCGCGCCGGGCGGCGGTTCGGTCAGCTCGTCGCGGGTCCAGATGTTGAAGGCGACCATGTGGCGGCGCCGATCGGTGCCGCAATCGAACAGACCGAAGGTGCGCGACTGGATGTGCGGCCTGAAGCCGAGCACGTCGACATAGAACGCCATCAGCGTTTCGGGCGAGCGGGCGCGCATATGGATGTGGCCAATGAAGGCATCCGCCGGCAGCCGCGGCTCGATCCGGCCGGAATCGCCAAGCGAGCGCGACAGGTTCGCAAGGTCGAGCGGCTCCAGCCCCGAATGCGTGCTGCCGTCCGTGGCGAGGAGCAGCACACGGCCGTCCGTCGTCTCCTCCCTGCCGGCCAAGCGTTCGGGTGTGTCGAAACAGATCTCGATGCCGTTGCCCGACGGATCGGAGACGTAGAGCGATTCCGAGACCAAATGGTCCTGGGCGCTGTATCTGAGGCCGGAAGCCTTGAGCCGGGCGGCGGCATGCGCAAGGTCGCGGCGCGTCGTGACATGGATGGCAACATGGAAGAGATCGCGCGCCTTCTGTGGCAGCGCGACCGCAGCACCTTCATGCAGCACGATCAGCGCCTTGCCGTCGACGCCGAGCCCGGCCACCGCGTCATCCTCGCCAAGCAGCGAGAGCCCGACCGCATCGCGCCATACGGGCAAGGCCGCCGCGATGTTGACCACCCTCAGATGAACCGGCCCGAGATGAGTGGCGCCTGCCAGCAATCCTTCGCTCATCGGCGAATATTAGCTGTGAACGATATGGCTGTCAGCAAGATGGAGGGGAGTAAGGCAGTAAGGGAGTAGGGCAGTAGGGGAGTAACGGAGGCATGGCTCTGATGCTCCCCAGTGCCTAGTGCCTAGTGCCTAGTGCCCTAGTGCCCTAGTGCCCTACTGCCCTACTGCCCTACTCCCCTACTCCCCCCCTCATATCCCCGGTGGCCGCACATACCCATCCGTCAGCCTCGCCAGCGCCTTGGCGGCGGCAAGCAGCCTGAGGTCGCAGTGGCGACGGCCGACAAGCTGGGCGCCGATCGGCAGGCCATCGCGGTCGAGGCCGATCGGGATAACGGCGGCCGGATGGCCGGTCAGGTTGAAACGGCAGGCATGGCTGAGCGCCGTCCAGTAGGGCGTCTCGACGCCGTCGACCGGGATCGGCGTGCCCGTCTCGCGATGCTTGAAGGCGGTGCACATCATTGCCGGGCACACCAGCACGTCCCAGTCGCCGAAGAAGCGCTCCCAGGCGTGGATGAAGTCGTCGCGCCGGTTGAGCGCCGCGAGATAGGTGGCGAGCGTTGGCGAGTCTTGCAGCGGTGCCTGGAAGGCCTGCGAGTACCAGGTGATGAAGTCGGAGAACAGCGCCCGTTCGGCGGCGAAGTCATGCGACGGCAGGGCCTCGCCCACCTTTGCGCCGGCGACGTCGATCGCGCCGGCAAAACCGGTAATCGCATCGGCGATGTCGCGGGCGATCGGCACGCCCGGGAATTCGGGCGCGAAGGCGACCCGCAGCCGCGACAGCGGCGGCTCGGGCGCCTCGTCGGTTGCTGCCGGCGGCACCTCGGTGTCCTGCCCGTCGGCGCCTGCAATAACGCGGTGGGCAAGGATGAGGTCGTCGACATCGCGCGCCAGTGGCCCGATGTCGAACAGCAGACGGAAGCTGCGCGGCAGGTCGGGCGGATCGGCATAACTGCCGGTGATCGGCACCGTCGATTGCGTCGGCTTGAAGCCGCATATGCCGCACAGATGCGCCGGCACGCGGATCGAGCCGCCGGCATCGCTGCCGATATCCAGCGGCACCAGACCGGCCGCGACGGCCGCCGCCGCGCCACCGCTGGAGCCGCCCGGCGTGCGGGCGACGTCCCAGGGATTGCTCGTGCGGCCGAAGATCGGGTTGACGGTCTGCAGGTCGCGCAGCCGGGGTGGCACATTGGTCTTGCCGATGATGATAGCGCCCGCCTTGCGCAAGCGCGCGGCAATCGTGCTGTCGGCCGTCGGTACATGGTCGGCCCAGGCCGTCAGCCCGACCGTGGTGCGCATGCCCGCCGTGGCGTGGCCGTCCTTCAGGGTGACCGGCACGCCATGCAGCGGCCCGACGGCCTCGCCGCGCGCCAGGGCATCGTCGGCGGCCCTCGCGCCCTCGCGCGCCGCCTTCTCGTCAAGCGTGATGATGGCGTTGAGCAGCGGGTTGACGGCGGCGATGCGCTCCAGCTGCGCCTCCATCGCCTCGCTGGCGCTGACGCGGCGCTCGCGGATCGCGGCCGCCAGTTGCATGGCGGTGAGGAAGGTGGTGTCGGCGGTCAGGGCGTTTGTCATGCGCGCATCCTCCCCGGATTGGCCTTCGCCAATCGCCAGCACGGCAGCCTATCAAAATCGGGTTGCCCCATGGCCTTTTCCCCTGCCCTCATCCTACCACAAACGACAGGATGCGGTGAGGGGCCGGAAAGTTCGGTGGTTCAGTCGATCTTGTGTGGCCTTCCGGCGGAAAACGAACAACAATGGCCTGCCGCCACGCCGCACGATGGCGGAAAGAGTAGCAGGAGGAGATGCGAATGGACGAGCCCGATCGCTGGCGCAACATGGCAAGCGCGCCGAGGGATGGCAGCCGGATCCTGGTCACGGTGCGGCCGACCGAGCAGGGGCCGGCCGAGGTCGACATGGCCTATTGGTCGCGCGCCGACCAGCATGGCGAGGAAGGCTGGCGCTCCTCCGACTCCCAGCCGGGCCGCGTGGTCGAATATGCCGACCCGGAACTGAAATGCTGGATGCCGCTACCATCAGCCGGAAGAGGCTCGATGCCGAGCCCGTGGGAGGGCGACGAGGTGCCGCTGCTGGACGGGTCGGGGATTTAGGGCCAGTCTCCCCCCTTGAGGGGGAGATGTCGCCGAAGGCGACAGAGGGGGTCGCCGCGCGTGGAGCGCCAGCCTTGATCCGCCGCAGGAGGTAGAGCCCAGTCGAACCGACCCCCTCTGCCCTGCCGGGCATCTCCCCCACAAGGGGGGAGATGGCAGCTTCAACGCCTCACCCCACCTCCACCATTACCTCTCCCGCCTCGACCTTCGCCGGATAGGTCCTGAGATTTATGCAAGGCGGCAGGCGCCTGGCTTCGCCTGTGCGGTAGTCGAAGGCGCCGGAGTGTTTCGGGCATTCGACCTCGTAGTCCATCACCAGCCCGTCGGCGATGTGGACCGCCTCATGCGTGCAGAGGCCGTCGGTGCAGAACACCTCATCGTCGGGCGAGCGGAATACGGCGTAAGTCCGGCCCTCATGGTCGAAGCGGCGGGCGCCTTCCTGTTCGATGTCGTCGAGGCCGCACGCCTTGATCCAGCTGGTCATTTTTCTCACCGTAAGATTCGATCGCGGCAGGCCTCCGGGGTCACCCGGAGGCCCAGTCCTGGGATCAGTTCTTGTTCATGTACTCGGCCGCGTTGGCCGGCGTGACCAGCTCGAACGGCACGTAGACGACGCGGTCGACCTTCTCGCCCTTGGCGAGCGCGAGCGCGGCGTCGACGCCGCCGCCGCCCTGCCCGTTGGCGTTCTGGAACACCGTCACCGCAAGATCGCCGGCCTTCATCGCCTGCAGGCCGTCCTGCGTGGCGTCGATGCCGCCGACGACGACGTCCTTCATGTCGATGCCGTTGGCTTTGAGCGCCAGGATCGCGCCGATGGCGGACTCGTCATTGTTGGCGATCACGGCATCAGGTGCCGCGCCGGCGGTCAGCCAGTTGGTCATCAGGTTCTGCGCATTGTCGCGCGACCATTCCGACGACTGCTTGTCAGTGACCTTGATGAAGTTGCACATGTCGGTGGCAAAGACCTGCTCGACATCCTTGGTGCGCTGGAGCGCCGCCTGATGCACCAGGCTGCCCATGACGATGTAGGCATTGGCGCCTGCCGACTTGCCCTTGGCGCGCAGCATCTTGCAGACCTCGAAGGCTTCCAGCGTTCCGGACTCGACCTCGTTGGAACCGACATAGACCTGTTTTTCCGGCAGGTTCGCCATGTCTGACGGTTCGAGGTTGACGAAGACCAGCGGAATGCCGGCCTTGGCGGCCTCCTCGCTCAGCGTCTTGGAGGCGTTGGTGTCGACCAGCGTGACGATGATGGCGTCGACGCCGCTGGCGATG
This sequence comes from Mesorhizobium sp. M4A.F.Ca.ET.050.02.1.1, assembly GCF_003997725.1. Classification (NCBI taxonomy): domain Bacteria; kingdom Pseudomonadati; phylum Pseudomonadota; class Alphaproteobacteria; order Hyphomicrobiales; family Phyllobacteriaceae; genus Mesorhizobium; species Mesorhizobium sp. M4A.F.Ca.ET.050.02.1.1. Next base: position 5,808 of record NZ_RZSG01000034.1, on the reverse strand, counting down.
AAGTTCTTCACCTGGTCGAGCTGCTTGGCGACGTCGTTCTGGGCATCCTCGACCTGGATGTCGGCGCCCTTCTCCTTGGCGCGGGCCTGCATGCCGTTCTTCAGCAGCGTCTGGAAATTGTTGTCGAAGTTGACGATCGAGACGCCGATCTTGGCGGCGAATGCGTTTGCCGGCATCGACATCATGGCGGCGAGCGCGGTTGACAACAGAAGTCTCTTCACGGGTTTCCTCCCTTTGGACTGGAGCGCCGGGTCACTCCGCTTCTTGATTTTCCGGCCCTTGCGGGATGGCTTATGTGGAAGGCCAAAGGCCTTCTCACTGGGTGGATGGCCCAGGGCCATCTCAGCAGCGAACGGCCGAGGCCGTTCACGTGACTGTCTGTTCGGGCGTCATTTGGCGGCGGCGTTGGCGCGCGCCTTCTTCTTCTCGTAGCGGGCCTGCATGCGGGCCTCGCCGTCCTTGCTGCCATCGTGGAAAGTGCCGAACCAGCGGTCGAACGGAATGAGGCCGTCGCCGTAGTTCACCTCGAAATATTTGTGGTGCAGATAGTGGATGTAGGCGTGACTATCGACGCTGGTGTTCTCGCCAAGCTCGACCTTGTCGAAACCGACATGGCCGGGGATCGCGCCGAAGCCGGCATAGTGGAGCTGGTAGAGCGCGAGCAGCGGGTTCGACGGGATGATCAGGTGCCAGAGCGCTACGCCGAGATAGCCGAGCTGCTCGACCGGATGCATCGACAGCGACGACCAGGGCGACGGGTTGACCGAATTGTGGTGCACCGAATGCACCCATTTGTAGAGCGGCGGCCAGTGGATCGCCCGATGCAGCAGGAAGAAGTGCGTCTCGTGGATGATCGGCACCACCAGCGCCAGGCAGAACAGGTATACGGGATGCTCGGCAACCGTCAGCCACGGCACGTAGCCATTGGCATAGGCGTAGAGGAGCGCCACCTCGATCGCCGTCCAGATCGGCATGCCGGTGCCGAAGGTGCGCAGCATGTTGTCGAGGTTCTGGTTCTCGAAGAAGAAGGCCTGGCTTTTCTGCTCCGATGGCCATTTGCCGTTGTATTTGAAGCGGTTGCCCTGGGCCCTCAGAATGTAGAGTCGAAGCTCGAAAACGCCGAAGAAGACGAGCAGCGCCGCGCAGTTGACGAGGAACAGGCGCAGGATCCAGCCGACGGAGAGCGTCTTCATCACCTCGGCGTCGGGCAGCACGAAATGCCACCACGCCACGGCCGAAAGCGCGAACAGCACATTGTAGGGCAGGAAATAGCTCGGCAGCCATTTCAGCACCGCCGGCGGCCGCGGTGGGAAGACGAACAGCGGCGCGGTGCCGGCCGGCTCGTTCGGCGCCCAGTCGCCTCGCTTGTTGCGCGTGCCGTATTGCAAGTCGTCCATGGCTGATCTCACAGGCCCCGGTTTCACAAAGTTTGAGAGAGGGTGAGGAAGCGGTCGTAGGCGGCATCGTCCATGTCCACCTGGTGCTTCGCTTCCGGGTAGCTGCCGCCGGCGACGTCGCGGCCGAAGGCGCGGAAGGCGGCGATGCGCTTTTCCTGCAGCTCGGCCTCCAGCGTGAGGAAGTCGGCATAGCGCTTGGCGTGGCGCGGATAGTGGCCGGCATGGGTGCCGAGCACATCGCTGGAGAACAGATACTGCGTGTCGCAGGCGCTGCCGCAGCCCATGCCCATGGTGATCAGCGGCGTCGAGCGGGTGATGTGCTCGGCGAGCCTGACAGGCACCACTTCGACCTCGACGCAGGCCGCACCCGCATTCTCGATGTCCCTTACCGCGCGCAGCACCTTGAAGGCTTCTTCCGCCGTGCGCCCGACAGCGCGGAAATTCGTCCAGGTGGCGCGGTTCGGCACCAGGCCGACATGGCCGGTGACCGGGATGCCCTCGGCCGCCATAGCCTCGATGAAGCGCGGCGAATGCGAGCAATAGACCGCATCGGCGCCGCGCTTCATCATGGCGAAGCCAAGCCGCACCGCCTCATCGGGCGAGGCGACCGCGCCGTGCGGCATGCCGACGGAGAGGAAGGCGAAGGGTGCCGCCTGGCGGATCAATTCCAGATTGTGGTCGGGCTCGCAGGACAGGATGACGATGTCGCAGGCTACCGCGGCGGCCGCTTCGGCCGGCGTGTCGACATGCAGTTGCAGCCATTTGCGGCTGCCCTTCTGGCTTTGCAGGTCGCTGACTGTCAGCCGTCTCGTCACCAATGCATCCTCCCGTTCGCGGGCGGACGACCGCAGGTGGGAAAGAGCCCCCTCACCCGGATTGCCTGCCGATCTGTGAAGGACAGATCGGAGCCATCCGACCTCTCCCAAAAGGGAGAGGGAGATCATCGGCGCCGGCGCCCGCTTCTTCTCCGAAACGGCCAAAGCTGCGGACGAAGCGACCGGATGAGGGGGCGAACTTCACATGCCATCGCCCTTCCGTTCACGGGCGAGTTAGCACCGTGACGGCGGCGAAGGCTCGCGGTTCCTTGATCAAATCAGATCAAAGGTTCTCGGCGGTGAAGGTGACGAAGCGGATCGGCGGATTGTCGACCGGCAGGTCGTGCAGGTTCAGCGCCGCGAGCACAAGGTCGATGGCGCGGCGCGCCTGTGCTTCCGGCGACTGGTCGAGAACGACGTCCATCGTGCCCTCGCGCAAGGCGCGCGTGCTGCGCTCGGTCAATTCGTGACCGACGAAGAAGATGTCGCGGCCCCTCTGGTGGCGGCGCAGCACCTCGTTCAGCGCCGTGTTGGCGCCGCCGGCATTGTAGAGGCCGGCAAGGTCGGGCCAACGCACAAACGCCTCGTGCAGTTGCTCTGCGTTGCGGTCGCCATCGTCGAAGCCGAACAGCGCCGCCACCGGTTCGAACCCGTCGCCGGTCTCCATCAGATAATCGAAGAAGCCGCGCACGCGGTCGCGGTGGACGCGGTAGATCTGGCTGTGGCAGATGGCGACGACCTTGCCCGGCCGACGCTGCATGCGCGCCATCAGCAGGCCGGCCGTACGGCCAGCGGCGTAATTGTCGATGCCGACATAGGTGCTCCGGGTGCCCGATATCTGGGTGACGATCTGCACCGTCGGGATGTTGTCCGCCTCGAGTTTGCGGAGCGCCGCACTCACCAGTGGATGGTCCGGCACGGCGAGGATCAGCCCGGCGCGGCGCATCTCCGCATCGAGGATCCGCGCGGCGATCTCTGCGGGGTTCGCCTCATCGAGGAAGGTGCGGTGAACCGCAATCGAGCGGTCAAGCGTGGCGGCGATGCGCTCGAAGGCACGCGAGAGCCGCGCGAAGAAGGTGGCGTCCGGCCTGACCAGGATCACTTCGATGCGGATGACGCCGCGATGCGCCTCGGGCAGCCGGCGCGGATAGTCGAGCAAACGCGCCGCCGCCACCACCTTCTCGACGGTCTCGGGCCGCACTCCGCCCCTGCCGTTCAGCACGCGCTCGACGGTTGCCGTGCCGACGCCGGCACGGCGGGCGATCTCGAGGAATGTGGGCTTTGGAATGGCGAGGCTCCCCGCTGCAGCGACGCGAAGCCTAATCCTTCCGCCCTTGCGGGAGAAGGTGCCGTTCCATCAGCGAATGCCAATTGACAGCCCAATGGAAACGGCGCTGATTGGCGCTCGCGGAAATTGCGCCAGACGGGCGATTTCGATCCGTCGGGCATCACCCCCGGGAGGGTCTGAAATGCCAACGATCATCGGCCATCACAATATCACGAAAGGCGCCAAGCACTGGCTGACATCGCCGAAGCGCAAGGAGATTTTCGGCGCGCTCGGGATCACCAACATCCGCACCTTCGTCGATCCGCAGAACCCGAACCGGGTGGCGCTGATGATGGACGTCCCAGACATGGACAAGCTGGCCGCCCTGATGCAGAGCAAGGCAGCCGCCGATGCCATGGAGTTCGACGGCGTCGTACCGGAATCGCTGGTGATCCTGGTGGAAGAAAAGGGATAGCCGCGACGCGCCCTGGCTTCGAGCGCGTTCATCGGCCCCAGAATGTCTTGCTGAACTCGGCGTGGCTCTTCAACAGCGTCAGGGCGATGGAGTTGATCGGCGACATGGCATTGTTTGCCGGGCCGACATTTCGGTCGCATGGCCGCCGGATCAGGAAGAAAGTGCGTCCGACGCCCGCGACCAGCATTGCGGCACGGGTCATGGCGGCCCACAGATCGAGCCGGCGCACGACGGATGCCCGGTCGGCTTGTTGCTTTGCGAGGTAGCGGGCCAGGGCGATGTCGTGACGCTGCAGGGCACCATACCCTTGCTGATCGTTCCAGGGATCGTCATGCCAGATGGGCCATTCGGTCAAAGCGGGATGTCGCATGGTATCCTCCTGAAAGAGCTTCAGGGCGGACAGCCTCCCCGAGCGCCGTGAGGAATGCGTGGCAACCAGCGTGATGGAATCGTGAAAAACGCCCCGCCGGCCCAATAACAGTTGAAATAGAGTGAGCTAAGCGAAAGGATTGACCTCACATCGTGGCTGTGGCGGATCCGATGACCGGACCTCACCTCTATCTGCTGGGTGGTTTCGACTTTGCCGGCGTCGGGGCGGCGGCCCCGGCCTTCAGCCGCAAGGCACGCGCGATGGTGGCTTATCTTGCCTTGCAGGCAGGACAAGCCCAATCGCGCGAGAAGCTGGCTGCCCTGCTCTGGAGCCTGCACGGTGAAACGCAGGCGCGAATGAGCCTCAGGCAAGCCGTGTCGGCCGTCCGCAAGGCAATGCAGAGGTCGGGCGGCGGGCGCTTTCTGACCGAGGGGGCCAACATTGCGCTTCACCTCGATGACTTCGATTTCGACGTCGCTCGTTTCGAGGCGCTGGCTACAAGCGGCTCGATCGAGGATCTGGAGCAGGCGCTTGTGGTCTATCGCGGCGACCTTCTCGACGGCCACGGCCTGAAGGAGGAGCCGTTCGAGGACTGGCTGCGGGTCGAGCGCGAGCGCCTGCGGATGATGGCCGTTGCGGCGCTGGACAGGTTGGTCACGCAATACGGCACGGCAAACGACTTTGCATCCTGCGCGCGCGCGGCGGCGCGGCTGCTCGCCATGGAGCCGCTGCGTGAAGACATCCATCGCGCCCTGATGCGCTCCTTTGCCGCCCAGGGCCGGATCAATCTCGCGCTGAAACAGTACGAGCTTTGCCGCGACGCACTGGAGCGCGATCTCGCCTTGGCTCCTGAACCGGAAACCCGCCAATTGTACGAGACGTTGCGGGCGCGGCGAACGAAATCGGCGTCCCATCATTCGCTGCAGATTCCGGCGACCGGGACGGAGGGCAGCGTGCCCATCGCTGCGCCAACCCACTACGTCAAATCGGCAGGGATCAATATTGCCTACCAGATGACCGGTGACGGGCCGGTCGATCTGCTCTACGTCCAGGGATGGGTCTCCAACCTCGATCTTGCCTGGGGATCGCCGCGCTACGCCCATGTGCTCAGGCGGCTCGGAACCTTCTCGCGCCTGATCCGCATCGACAAGCGCGGCACCGGTCTGTCCGACCGCAATGTCGGCCCGCCGACGCTGGAGGAGCGGATGGAAGACGTACGCGCCGTTCTGGATGCGGTCGGCTCGAAGCGCACGGTGCTGTTCGGAAGTTCCGAGGGCGGGCCGATGTGCATGCTGTTCGCCGCCACCTATCCGGAGCGCACGGCGGCGCTGGTGCTCAACGGAACCTATGCCAGGGGCACATGGTCGAAGGATTATCCCTGGGCGAGAACCGCCGAGCAGGTGGACGAGGACCTGGCCTCCGTCGAGCGGCAGTGGGGCAAGCCCGCCGAACTGCTCAACGCCGCGCCCTCCCTGTCCGAAGAC